>NZ_JBFAZH010000787.1:0-3696 GCF_040681735.1 Actinoplanes sp. NPDC051633
CGCCGACGTCCCCGCCAAGTACAAGGGTGAGTCGTGGGCGCGGCTGGGCGTCGACGTCGACAACGGCTTCCACGCGCTCTACGTGGTCTCCGCGGACCGTAAGCAGCAAATCGCCAAGCTGACCAAGCTGGCCAAAGAGGTCGACGAGATCTTCCTCGCCACCGATGAGGACCGCGAGGGCGAGGCCATCGCCTGGCACCTGGTCGAGACGATCAAGCCCAAGGTCCCGGTCAAGCGGATGGTCTTCCACGAGATCACCCGGCCGGCCATCCAGGCCGCCGTCGCCAACCCGCGCGAGATCGACCGCGACCTGGTCGACGCGCAGGAGGCTCGCCGGATCCTCGACCGTCTTTACGGGTACGAGGTCAGCCCGGTGCTGTGGAAGAAGGTGATGCCCCGCCTGTCCGCCGGGCGCGTCCAGTCGGTCGCCACCCGGATCGTGGTCGAGCGCGAGCGTCAGCGGATGGCGTTCCGGTCGGCGGAGTATTGGGACATCAACGCGCTGCTGGCGGTGCAGAACGCGAAAGAGGGGCCGCGTACGTTCAACGCGACGCTGATCGCGCTGGACGGGGACCGGATCGCCACCGGCAAGGACTTCGAACCCACCACCGGCAAGGTCAAGCCCGGCGCCGCCGTGGTGCACCTGGACGGTGACGGCGCCCGTGGCCTCGCCGCGCGGCTGGAGGACCGGCCGTTCACCGTCACCCGGGTCGAGGAGAAGCCGTACCGGCGCCGGCCCTACGCGCCGTTCATCACCTCGACGCTGCAGCAGGAGGCCTCGCGCAAGCTGCGGTTCTCCGCCTCGCAGACGATGCGTACGGCCCAGCGGCTGTACGAGAACGGCTACATCACCTACATGCGTACGGACTCGGTGAATCTCTCCGAGACCGCCCTGAGCGCCGCCCGCCGCCAGATCGCCGAGCTCTACGGCGAGGCCAACGTCCCGCCGCAGCCCCGCCGCTACACCGGCAAGGTGAAGAACGCGCAGGAGGCGCACGAGGCGATCCGCCCGGCCGGCGACAACTTCCGCACCCCGGGCGAGGTGGCCAACGAGCTGTCCACCGACGAGTTCAAGCTGTACGAGCTGATCTGGCGCCGCACCGTCGCATCGCAGATGACCGACGCGGTCGGCAACTCGATCTCGGTGCGGATCCGGGCCATCTCGACGGCCGGCGAAGAGGTCGACTTCGGCGCGACCGGCAAGACGATCACCGACCCGGGCTTCCTGCGGGCGTATGTGGAGTCCTCCGACGACGAGAACGCCGAGGCCGAGGACGCCGAGCGCCGCCTGCCCGCGCTGGCCAAGGACCAGCCGCTGGACGCCGAGGAGCTCAACGCGGTCGGTCACCACACCTCGCCGCCCTCGCGTTACACCGAGGCGTCGCTGGTCAAGGCGCTGGAGGAGCTGGGCATCGGCCGCCCGTCGACGTACGAGTCGATCATGCGGACGATCCAGGACCGCGGCTACGTGATCAAGCGCGGTCAGGCGCTGATCCCGGAGTTCCTCGCCTTCGCCGTGGTCGGCCTGCTCGAGGGGCACTATCCGCGGCTGGTGGACTACAACTTCACCGCGGCCATGGAGACCCAGCTCGACGACATCGCCGGCGGCGACCACGCGGCGCTGGACTTCCTCACCGCGTTCTACTTCGGCAGCGACCTGGGCGGCGACGACTCGATCGCCAAGGCCGGCGGCCTGAAGAAGATGGTGACCGAGAACCTGTCGGACATCGATGCCCGCGCGGTGAACTCGATCCCGCTCTACACCGACGAGAAGGGCCGCGACGTCGTGGTCCGGGTCGGGCGCTACGGGCCGTACCTGCAGCGGCAGGCGCCCGACGCGGCCGAGGACGCGCCGGAGGACCGCGCGTCGATCCCCGAGGGTGTGGCGCCAGACGAGCTGACGCCGGAAAAGGTCGACGAGCTCTTCCTCGGTGACGGCGGCGAGCGCAGCTTGGGCGACGACCCGGCGACCGGCGACGCCGTGCAGCTGAAGTCCGGCCGTTACGGGCCGTATGTGCAGAGCGGCGAGCGGCGGTCCTCGCTGTTCAAGTCGCAGACGCCCGACGAGCTCACCCTCGAGCAGGCGCTCAAACTGCTCGAGCTGCCTCGGACGATCGGCAAGGACGGCGAGGGCAAGGAGATCGTCGCGGCCAACGGGCGGTACGGCCCGTACGTGAAGCGCGACAACGACTTCCGGTCGCTGGACAGTGAGGACAAGCTCTTCACGGTCACGCTCGACGAGGCGCTGGCCCTGCTGGCGGCGCCGAAGTCGCGGCAGCGCCGGGCGGCCGCCCCGCCGCTGCGGGAGATGGGCAACGACCCGGCCACCGAGAAGCCGATGGTGATCAAAGAGGGTCGCTTCGGGCCGTACGTGACCGACGGTGAGTTCAACGCCTCGCTGCGCCGCGGTCAGACGCCGGAGGAGCTGACCGTCGAGCAGGCGTCCGAGATGCTGGCCGAGAAGCGTGCCAAGGGCCCGGCGCCGCGCAAGAAGGCGGCGGCCAAGAAGGCGGCGCCGGCGAAGAAGACGGCAGCCAAGAAGGCGGCGCCCGCGAAGAAGGCAGCGGCCAAGAAGGCCGCTCCGAAGAAGGCGGCGCCCAAGAAGGCCACCGCCTCCACCGACTAGTCGCCGAGCACCCGGTCCAGGTATTCGTTGGTGAAGACCCGGGCCGGGTCCACGCGGTCGCGCGCGGCCAGGAAATCGTCGAACTTCGGGTACGCCTCGCGCAGCGACGCCGCATCCCGGTAGTGCAGCTTGCCCCAGTGCGGCCGCCCGCCGAGCGGCGCGCACACCGCCTCGACGGCCCGGAAGTACGGCTCGTACGGGCTGCCGGCGAACTGGTGGACGGCGATGTACGCGGACTCGCGGTCGTACCCGTGCGACAGCCACAGGTCGTCCGGGCCGGTGAACCGCACCTCGACCGGGAACTGCACCCGGAACGGCAGCGCCTCGATGATCCGGGGCAGCGCGGCCAACACCTCGGGCATGGCGGCGCGCGGCACCTCGTACTCCATCTCGGTGAACCGCACCCGCCGCGGCGTACAGAAAACCTGGTCCGACCGCGCGGTGTAGGTGCGGGCCGTCAGGGCCCGCGCCGCGACGGCGCTGATCGTCGGCACCGCCGCGGGCACCGCCCGGCCCAGCCGGCACGCGCCCTGGAAGATCGTGTTGGGCAGGAAGTCGTCGTCCAGCCAGCCGCGGAACCGTGACAGCGGCCGGTCCGACGCGGGCACCCGGTTGTTGCGCTTGAGCTGCGCCCGGTCGGTGTACGGATACCAGTAGAACTCGGTGTGGTCGTTGGCCGCGAGGTGCTCGTCGAGCCCGGCCAGCACGTCGGCCAGCGCCATCGGCCGCTCGTCGGCGAGCAGGGTGAAGGCGTCGACGCATCGCAGGGTGACCTCGGTGATGATCCCGAGGGCGCCCAGCGACAGGGCGGCACCCTTCAGCAGTGGGTCCGATTTGTCCACGTTGATGACGTCGCCGGTGCCGGTCACCAACGTCACGGCCTCCACGCACGAGGCAAGCGTCGAATATGCGACACCCGTGCCATGTGTGCCCGTCGAGACAGCTCCGGCCACCGTCTGCACATCGATGTCCCCGAGGTTGGGTATGGCCAGCCCATGCGCGGCGAGCCAGGCGTTGAGATCGGCGAGGACCGCGCCGGCCTGCACCGTGACCAGATGCCCGTCCACGGC
>NZ_JBFAZH010000788.1:0-3696 GCF_040681735.1 Actinoplanes sp. NPDC051633
TGCGGCGGGCGGTCGAGGGGTCGCTGTCGCCGGTGCGGCGGGCCGCGCTGCACGCCGAGGTCCTCGCCAAGCTGGAGGCGCGGCCGGGCGTCGACCCGGCGCGGCTCGTGCACCACGCCCACCTCGCCGGCGACGCCGCCGCGGTGCTGCGATGGGTGCCGGCCGCCGCCGACCGGGCCGGCGCGATGGGCGCGTACCGGCAGGCGGCCGCGCACTACGACCTGGCGCTGCCGCTGGTCGGCGCGGACCGCGCCGAGTGGCTCGAGAATTACGGGCGGGCCGCCTACCTCGGCGGGCTGGTGCCGGACGCCCTGGGCGCATACCGGGAGGCCCTGGCCCTGCGGGAGAGCGCCGGCGACCGGGCCAAGACCGGCGAGGACCTGCGCATGATCTCCCGGCTGAGCTGGTGGAACGGCCGGCCCGACGAAGCCCGGGCCGCCACCGAGCGGGCCATCGAGGTGTCCGAGGGCCCCGGGCTGGCGGGCGCGTACAGCCAGCTGGCCTGGCTCTGCATGCTGGCCGAGGAGAGGCCCGAGGCGACCGCCTGGGGCGAGCGCGCCCGCGACCTGGCCAGGAGAACCGGTGATCTCGAGGTCGAGCTGCAGGCCGACGTGACGATCGCATCGGTGCTGATGCAGGCGCGCTATCCGATGGGCCGGGACCAGTTGGAGGAGGCGCACCGGCGGGCGGCCGCGGCCGGCGTCGACGACCAGGCGGTGCGGGCCCTGGTCAACGTGGCGGGCATGGCGCTGGACCAGTTCGACCTGGAGATCTCGGGCGGCGCGCTGGACCGGGTGATCGCCTACGCCCAGGCTCGTGACATGAACGGGTACGTGCGGCACCTGCTCGGCTATCGGGCCAAGGTGCGGCTGGCCCGCGGCGACTGGGCGGGTGCGGTGGCGGACGCCGACCGGGCGATCGCCGGCCCCGAGCAGCCGGGCGGTGCGCTGGTTCCGGCGCTGACCGTGCGGGGCGTGATCCGGTCGCGGCGCGGCCTGGCGGGCGCGGAGGCCGACGTGCGGCTCGCCGCGGAGGGCGGCCACGGCACCGGGGAGCCGCAGTTCGTCATGCCGGCGGCGCTGGCGATGGCCGAGCACCTGTGGCTGATCGGGCAGCCGGACCGGGCGGCCGCCGAGGCCAAGCGCGGCATCGAGGCCGCCGAGCGGGGTGGGCAGCCGTGGTTCCACGGCGAGCTGGCGTTCTGGCTGTGGCGATGCGGGCAGCTGGCCGAGCCGCCGGCCGGCGTGGCCACGCCGTTCCGGCTGCTGATCAACGGCGACTGGCGGGGCGCCGCGCAGGAGTGGGAGGCGCGCGGGTGTCCGTACCACCGGGCCGAGGCTCTGTCGCACGGCGACGCGGACGCCTGCGCCGAGGCGTTGCGCGAGTTCGACCGGTTCGGCGCAGTGGTCCGGGCCCGGCGGCTGCGCGCCGAGCTGCGGGACCGCGGCCTGCCGGTGCCGCGCGGACCGCGACCGGCGACCACGGCCGACCCGACCGGCCTCACCGCCCGCCAGCGCGAGGTCCTCGGCCTCATCGCACAGGGGCTGAGCAACGCCGCGATCGCCGGGCGGCTGCACCTGTCGACCAAGACCGTCGACCATCACGTATCGGCCATTCTGGGTAAGCTCGGCGTCACCTCCAGGGGGCAGGCCGCCGCCCAACATAGGGAGCTCTACCGATGAGGGATGGGGTCCCGAGCTCGTAACTTCTTGGGCATGACAAACGAACTCGTTCTCGACGGAATCAAGGCCAAGCAGCAGAAGACCTGGGGCAGCGGTGACTACGGCGCCGTGGCCGCGATCATCCACCCGATGTCCGAGGCGCTCGTGCAGTCCGCGGACCTGAGCGCCGGAACCAAGGTGCTGGACGTCGCCGCGGGCACCGGCAACGCGTCGCTGGCCGCCGCCCGATGTCTGTGCGACGTCACGGCCAGTGACTACGTGCCGGAGCTTCTCGACCGGGCGCAGGAGCGCGCCGACGCCGAGCACCTGCCGATCACCTGCGAGGTGGCCGACGCGGAGAACCTCCCGTATGCGGACGGCCAGTTCGACGCGGTGCTCTCCGTGGTCGGCGTCATGTTCGCGCCGAACCACGAGGCGGCCGCGGCCGAGCTGACCCGGGTGTGCCGCCCCGGCGGCACGATCGCGCTGGCCAACTGGACCCCCGACGGGTTCATCGGCCACGTGTTCAAGACGATCGGCCGGCACGTGCCGCCGCCGGCCGGGGTGACGCCGCCGCCGCTGTGGGGCGACGAGGCGCACATCCGCGAGCTCTTCGGCGACCGGGTCACCGATCTGAAGATCACGCCGCGCGACTTCGTCTTCCGTTTCCCGGAGGCGAAGGACTTCACCGAGATGTTCAAGAACAAGTACGGCCCCACGCTGAAGGCGTTCGAGGCCCTCGGCGAGAACGGCCAGGCGCTGTACGACGACCTGACCGAGCTGGCCGACAAGTTCAACGTGGCGACCGACGGAACCTGCAAGATCCCGTCCCGGTATGTGGAAGTCGTGGCCTACCGGGCCTGACCGGCAGCTAGAACGCCTGAGCGGATCGACGGCCCAGCACCTCGGCGAGGCGCTGGGCCGTCACCGTGCCCAGCTTCTCGTACTCGATCTTCATCACCGGGGTGGCGAGCTTGACCACGCCGTGCCGCTCGAGGTCGAGGTGATAGGTGACCGCGCAGCCCAGCCCCATCGGCTGGACGGTCATCGTGGCGGTCGCCGAGGCGCCCTCGCTGCGCCCGATGAAGACCAGCCGGCCGCCCTCGTCGGCACACAGCGTGTAGGTCAGCTCGGTGGTCACGCCCAGCACCCGCGACTCGTTGTGCCAGGAGCTGCCGACCTGGATCGGGCCCTGGTCGACGCGGACGGTCCGCCGGGTGGCCGGATCCCACTCCATGGTGTGGCCGAAATCCCGGAGGTACTCGAGCACCGACTCCGCGGGAGCGCTGACGCCGAAGTGCCGCTCAACGACGATGCTCATCACTCAAGCGTACGGGGCGGCTCCGGAGAACCGGCTCACAATTCCCTCGAACATGGTGGAATCGGGGCATGTCCGCCACGCCTGCGCCGGTGTTGCTGCGTCCCGTGCTGCTCGCCGCCGACCGAATGCGGACCAGTCTGCGACTCGGCGCCCTGGTGCTGGTGCTGACCGTGCCCGGGATCGTGGCGACGTGGGCGTACACGGCCGAGGTGAACGCCACGATCGCGTTCAGCGCGGCCGAGGAGGAGGGCACCGACGTCGTCGAGCCGGCCCTGCTCGCGCTGGCCGACACCGTGGCCGGCCGCACGGCCGACCTGGCGGCGGTGCGTGACGCGATGGCCGCCGAGCCGGACCTGAAGCTCACCACCGACATCCCCGACGGCGCCGCTCCGGAGGTCCTGGCGGCGCTGATCACCGAGGTGGGCAACAACTCCAACCTGATCCTCGACCCCGATCTCGACTCCTTCTACGTGATGGACGCGCAGATCGTGCAGCTGCCCAAGGCGCTGCTGGCGGCCGCCGAGGCGCGGACGGCAGAACGGTCGTCGAGCCGCGATGCGGTGGCCGCGCAGGCGGTCCGGGCCGGCACGCTCTCGGGCGCGGCGGAGAGCCTGCGTACGGACAATCTATTTCATTTGCGTTAAGCTTTTGATCTACATTAAGCGTGCAGGTTTTTTGTCTATTTGTAGACGATTTTATGTTATACTAGTCCTT
>NZ_JBFAZH010000789.1:0-3695 GCF_040681735.1 Actinoplanes sp. NPDC051633
ATGCAGGAAGGCCGAGAACCGCAGCCGTCCGCCGGCATCATCGACTCCCAGTCGGTCAAGGCCGCCGACACCGTCGCCGGTGACTCTCGCGGCTACGACGCCGGCAAGAAAATCAACGGGCGCAAGCGATTCATCGTCACCGACACCCTCGGCCTACTCGTGGTGGTCTGTGTGATGGCCGCGTCCTGGCAGGACCGCGACGGCGCGAAGACCACCTTGCTCAGCACGTATCTGGCCACGCCGATCCGGCATGTGTTCGCCGATCAAGGGTTCGCCGGCCGGCTCGTTGACTGGGCCGCCACCCGGCTGCGTATGCGCGTGGAGATCGTCCGCAAGCCGACCGAGCAGCGCGGCTTCGCTGTGCACCCGAAGCGCTGGGTGGTCGAGCGCAGCCTGGCCTGGCTGACCGCCCACCGCCGGCTGGCCCGAGACTACGAACGCGACCCCGGCGTCTCCGAGGCGTTCATCCGGTGGGCCGCGATCAACACCATGATCCGCCGCCTCGACCGCGGTCGACCCGGCAAACGCCAGACCCGACGCCTGCTGAACCCGCCCGAGTAACAGCTCTCTCAAACACTCACAAAGAGAGAAGTCTTGGAATCGTTGAAGACGAAGCGACTGATCAAAGGTGCGGAAAGCGGCGAGAGTACTGCGCACTTACCGATGGGGGTCGCCAGGCGTGCCGAGAAAAGATCAATCCACTCGGAGAGCTGATCGACTACGCAAGGAAGACGCTTCGTTTGTGACATGGACTATGCGCGGACAAATGTTTGCCACTTTGGCGCCAGCTTGCGCTCTCGGTCGCCGCGGATGTTCGTCAGAGCGAGCGCCAAGTGGTGAGCATCGGAAGTCAGGCCAGATTGACACCGAGGACCGCTACGTCACCCTGCGTAGACGCCGATCGTAATGCTGGACCAGACGTCGACGCGCGCTTCTCGCCCATGAGAAGGCATCGCCTACACCTCCACTGCGCCCCGAACTCATCGCAGCGCCGCTGTGAGGTCGGCAGCGATCTCGAAGGTCGGTGCCGCCCTTCCGGTCTCGTCTGCGTTCGGCGCGATGTGCTCGACGCGGGCCAGCATCTCCGTTGCGGTTTCCCGGTCATTGAGCACCATCGGCAGTTCTGCGCGGTACACCAGAACCTCTACGTGGGCGCAGTCGGGCTTACCGGTTGGTGAGCACGTCTTTATCGCCTTGGCGAATTGAAGGCTCCCGCCGAGCGGACCCGCGGCCGGGACCTGGCCCAGGCTGTGTCTCCCGTAGGCGGCTGCGTCAGCAGTCAGCAGTGACGACTTCGGGGTTGAGCTGGTACTGGCCGCCGGTGTTGACGATGGGATCGAGTTGCGTGCCTGTCGTGCCGGCGTCGTCGGCGACGGAGCGGATGACGGTGCGGAGGTTGCTGACGCAGGTGGAGAGTCGTTGCGCGGCTTGTGTTGCCGGCACGCCGGGCCAGATGGAGGCCATGATGTCGGCGGTGGTCGCGCCGGTCGGACGCCTGGCGAGGAAGGCCAGCAATTCCAGACTCTTGGCGCGGACGCCGCCGACCGGGTGGCCGTCGGCACCGATGATCGCCGGCGTGTCGAGGACGGTTACGGAGACCGTGCCGGGCGGCCGATCAACTTCAACAGGCGGCGCAACGATGGCCGGGAGCTGCTTGCGGGGCGGCCGCATCCGGGCGCGAGACGGCGATGTCACCGATTTCGCCCGGGCCTTCGCTGATGGGGCGGTGGCCACCGTGTCGGCGGCTGACGTAGACGTCCGGTCGTCGGATGGTTCCGCCGTTGTGACGAGCGGCTCGTCGTCCGCTGCGTCGCCGCGCATGGCGGCGGCAGTTAGATCGGCGCCGAGCAGGGCGGTCACGCCGTCGTAGTCTGCGGATGCCTGCAGGCGGTCGGCGACTTCATTCATGTCGTAGGTGAGCGCAGCGATTCGAGCGAGATCCTTGCCGACCGCAGCGCGGATCTTGACCTGCAGGGCGGCTGCGAGTGCGGCGTTGCGTCGCTCCTGACGCTGCACTATCTGAGCGGCTTCCAGCGAGCCGGACCGGCCGAGCTGTGGGTAGCGGACGGCGAAGGCGCGCGCCCGTGCGGTCAGCCCGGGTTGACGTATCCACGACCACGTCCCGTAGCGCGGCGGTAGGCCGGCTGTCATGCCGCGTGCGCGCAGGCGGTCGCGTCGTTTGTTCTCGACGTCGATCCACCAGCTGATAAATCCGAGACTGCTCATCAGGGCGAAGAAGCCGCCGAGCAGGTGGCTGTCGTGGGTGACGAGGTTGAAGGCGGCGGCGGCGCCGGCGATCAGCGCGCCGAGCAGGCGCGCGCCGGTGGCGTGCTCGCCGAGGCGGCGGCGGACGTCCGCGTGTGACAGGAATGTCATGCCGCCGAGTTCGAGCGCGAAGACGCCGCTGGCGCCGATCCACCAGGGTAGGTGAAACGCGGCGGCGGCCCCGGTGGCGGTGCCGTAGAGGGCAACGAGGAGTACGGCGGTGTAGAAGGCGCGGCGCATGTGGGCGGTGATGCGCACGGCGGCGGCCAGGTCGTCGTCGTGGTGATCGACGACCGCCGGTGGTTGCTCGAGTGTCGCCAGGCGCGCGAGCAGTTCCGGTTCCAGGGTGGCGATCATGTCGGGTCCCGCGAGTCGTCGGGCGCGGCGTCGGGGAGCTGCTGCAGCAGGGTTGTGACGAGGTGCTCGGTGTCGTCGTCGGTCGGCAATTCCGCGTCGGCGAGGGCGCTGCGGAGGGTGGTGAGCCGTTGGCGGACGCCGTCGGCGTCGCCCAGGCGGGCGGCGGCGCGGATAGCGTGGCGGGCGAGGTCGTCGGACAGCGGATCAAGTCGGCACGCGGCCTCCCACAGTGCTCGGCTGACGTCGAGATCTGGGTGCAGTGCTGCGGCGCGGGCGTGGACGCTGATGAGGGTGCGGCGGGCGTGTTCGCGGTCGGTGTCGGCCCACTCGTAGTCGGTGGTGGCGGCGAGCTCCGGGGCGCCTGCGGCTGCGTCCACCGCAGCGAGCAGGTGTGGCAGCCGTGCGGTGTCGTCGGGAGCCGCTTGCGCCGCGGCGACGGCGTCCTGCACGGACCACCAGTCGACGCTGAGCAGGTCCGGGTCGAGGTGGTAGCGGCTGCCGGTGTTCACCACCGGTTCGACCCTGCCGCGGTGCTGGGCGTCGCCGGTGGCGATGGTGCGGATGGTGGTGCGCAGGTTCGCCACGCAGGTGGAGAGGCGTTCGGCGGCGCGGGACACGGTGACGTCGGGCCACAGCGCTTCCATGATGTCGTCCAGGGCCGCGCCGTGGCGGTGCACGACGAGATAGACGAACAGTTCGAGACTCTTCGCGCGCAGGCCCTTGATCGGGGCGTCTTCGGTGTCCAGGATCGCGGGCCGGCCGAGCACCCGGGCGCGCACTGTGGTGGTCTGCGCTGTGGTGGTCTGCGGTGCGGTGGGCCGGGTCTGCGGTGCCTGGCCGGTGGGCGGTAGCCGTGGCGGAGGTGGTGGCGGACCGATGGTCGAGGTGGCGAGGGCCGGTGTGGTCAAACTGTCGATGACCTGTTCGACAGCGGCCGCATCGGCGACGGCCAGGCGGCCGTTGGTGCCGGGGACGTGTCCGTCGGTGTCCACGATGAGTGCCGCCGCGCCGGGCAGGTCCGCGCCGACGAAGACGGTGTGGATGTGCAGATCGGCGCCCAGCTGAGCGGCGGC
>NZ_JBFAZH010000790.1:0-3693 GCF_040681735.1 Actinoplanes sp. NPDC051633
CCTCGGAGAGGCCACCCGGGAACAGCACGTTGAGCTCGAGCACCATCGGGACCCGCCGGTCCGGGTCGACGGCCTCGCCGTCGCCCGCGGTCCCCTCGGGGGGCAGGTTGAGATCGCCCACGATCGGCGACCGGTAGCGGCCCTCGACGTCGGAACTCATGCCGGTCTCCTTCCTGATGCAGGTACCGAGCCGGACACCGCGCGGGAAAATACGTCGCCGCGTATCACCGGACCGTCCGGCGGGTTCTGAGCAATGCCTCCATGAGCACCGGTCCGGTGCCCGTTCCAGTGGTCATTCCAGTGGTCACTCCAGCCACGCGCGCGACGCTGTCCTGGTCATCTCAGGAGCTACGGGCAGCCCCCGTGGCGGACCGGAAGCAGGTGGAGCACATGACCGAGTTCTCGGCCCTGATCTCGCGGGCAGCCGACCGGGACGAGAGCGCGTGGGCGGAGCTGGTCGCGGAGTTCGGCCCGATGATGCGGTCGATCGCGGCGGGATTCCGCCTCACCCCCGAGGAGGCCGCGGACGCGGCGCAGACGACGTGGATGCGGCTGCTCAACCACATCGGGCGGATCCGCGAGCCGGATCGGATAGCCGGGTGGCTGGCCACCACGATGCGCCGTGAGTGCGCGGGCACGCTGCGGCGCCGCGGGCGTGAGCAGGTGCTCGACGACTGGATGGCGGTGGGCGAGGACGACGGCGACCGCCTGATCGCCGGTCTCTTCAGCGAGGAGCGGAACCGGACGCTGTGGCGGCTGGTCGACCGGCTGCCGGCCAACCAGCGGCGGCTCGTCCTCGCGCTGGCGCAGGAGTCCGAGCCTTCCTACAAGGAGGTGGCCTCCGCCATGGCCATCCCGATCGGCAGCATCGGCCCGACCCGGGCCCGTGCGCTGAACCGCCTCAAGCACCTGCTGGCCGAGCAGGGTCTGGACCGGACGTGGGGCCTGGCAGCCTGAGCGGCAGGCCGCACGCTCACTTGCCGGGAGTGGCCGGGAGGGCGAGGGCCAGCGCGAGATCGCCGTCGAGGAACATCAGGCCGCACGAGGCGAACTCGCGGAAGATCTCGTCGATCTCCTCGACGGGCTCCTCCAGGCCGAGCCGGCGGCGGACGGCGGCCGCGGACATCGCGCGGTCGCTGACCGCCTGGTAGATGCGCGCGAGGGTGCCTTCGAAGGTGTAGGTGCCCTCGCGTCCGGCGTACCGGCCGTCGTGGATCTGGACGAGGTCCGGCGCCGACCAGAACGTCAGGCTGGGCCGCGTGGTTTCGGCCCAGGCCTTGGTCCAGGCCTTGGTCCAGGCGGCGACGCCGTCGCGCACGCCCTGGTACGCCGTGGCGGGCAGCGCGTCGGCCGGCTCGTACTCGAAGAAGTAGGCGATCCGGCCCAGGTCCATGGTGGGCGGGTAGACGTAGCGGTAGCTCGCCTCGGGCTCCCGGTCGGGGTTCTGCGCGAAGAGCGGGCTGAAGCGCTCCATCCAGACCCGGTCCGCGCCCTCCGGCGGGGGCAGGTGGATCAGATGCGGTATGGCGGCCGCCTGGGCCGCGTACTGCTGATCGGTCTCGCCCGGGAAACCCCACAGGATGTTCCAGGACACCGCGATGCCGTAGTAGGTCGCCCAGCGCAGGACGTTGACGTTCTGGGCCGCGCGGACCCCCTTGCGCATAAGGGCCAGCACGCCGGAGTCGAGCGACTCCAGTCCCGGCTGGATGTGGCGCACACCGGCCTCGGCCATCAGCTTGAGGTGCGCCCTGGTGAGGTTCGCCTTGACCTCGTAGAACAGGCGGTAGTCGGCCCTGGACTCGACGATCGCGGGCAGCAGCGTGGTCAGGTAACGCGCGTCGAGGATGTTGTCGACCGCGTCGAAGGTGAAGCTGCGGTGCCGGCGGGCCAGCGTCGCGAGCTCCTCGAGGACCCGTTCCGGCGACTTGCTGCGGAACCGCATCGTGGTCCCGTTGAGCCCGCAGAAGGTGCAGTGGTGCTTCTCGCCCCACCAGCACCCGCGGGCGGACTCAAAGGGCAGCGCGGTGGTCCGGTGCGCGGTCTTCTCGAGTACGCCCAGTGCTTCCGCCCGGTCGAAGTACTCCGTGTAGTCCGGGGTCGGCAGGTCGTCGAGCCCGGCCCTGGGCGGCGCCGGCGGGGTCAGCTTCACGCCGGAACCCGAGCGGCGGGCCACACCGGGCACCGCCGCCGGGTCCGTCCCGGCTGCCAGCGCGGCGAGCAGGCCGGGGAACGCGTCGTCGCCCTCGCCGATCACCGCGTAGTCGATCTCCTCGCCGCAGCGCACCAGCTCGAGGCCCATCTCGCCGTCGAAGTTCGCGCCGCCGAAGACGGTGACGATCTCGGGGCGGCGCCGTTTGAGACGCCGGGCCAGCGCGAACGACGCCACGCTCTGCTGGAAGGTGCAGGTGAATCCGGCCACCTGGACGTCCCGCCAGATCGGCGAGCCGGCCAGCTGGTCCAGGTACGCCGGGACGATCACGTCACGGGCGTTGATCAGGATGCGGCGCACGTCGGCCGGCCTCGGCGCCAGGTGGGCGAGATCCCCGGCGAAGTCGTCGAGCAGCCGCGCGTCGTGATCCGGTGCCTCCTTGCCGAACGCCTCCACCGCGAACAGCCAGTCCCCGACCAACCGGCCGCGCTGCACCGCCAGGGCGTCGTACAGATCGGCGCCCAGGGCGACGGCCAGGTCGAGCCCGGCGTGCAAGGTCTGCACGGCGTGCCCCCGCCCGGACGCGATCGCGCTCAGCAGGCCGAGCTGGATCGACGGACCGTGCACGTCCACGAACGGCATCGACACCAGGACCACGCGCATGGCGGGGCCTTACTCCCCGACCAGATTGGTGGGCGAGACGGTGACCTTCTTCCCCGGCGGGGGCGGCGGCGCACTACCCGAAGCCAAGGTCATCGGTCCCCCGGGTCCACCGGGTCCCCCGGGTGCGAAGGCTTCGGCCATCCGCTCGGGGAGGTCGGGCTTGATCGCCGCCAAGAACGCCGGGTAGTCGCGGTCCAGTTCCACCGTCACTCTGCCGGTCTCGTCGACCTGGACAAGGTTGGTGGTCCCGATCTCGCCGGTGTTCGGATCGATGACGTCGGCGGCAACTGCGAACACCGCCCACAGAAGCGCCCCCTCCTTGTCCTCCCAACGTTGGGCCAACAGCTTGCTGGCGAGATTTTTGACGCTCTTCTTGTCCATCACGAACGTTGCCATGACTGGCTCCTAGTGGTTGTCGACTGAGTCGATCTTGGCGCGCACCTGGTCGGCGTCCGGGTGCCCGAGCTGCTCCAATATGGACAACGCCTGCTTCCACGTCGTCCGCGCGTCCTCGGCCCGGCCCGCCGCGAGGAGGGCGTCGCCGAGGTATGCCGTGGTGTCCGCCTCGTTGTATCGGTCGCCGAGCTCCCGATAGAGGTCCACCGCCCGGCCGTAACAGGCCATCGCCTGCTCCCAGTCCTTCAGCTCGCGGTTGATGAAACCGAGGCTGTCCCACGTCTCGGCCTCGCCGAACCGGTCGCCGATCCGCTGCAGCACGTCGAGCGCGTCGTGGCAGCGTGTCAGCGCCGCCTTGTGCTCGCCCAGCAGCCCGTTGAACCAGCCGATCGCATTGAGTGCCCGGGCCTGCCCCGTGGCGTGTTCCGCCAGCTGGAAAAGCTCGAGCGAGCGCTCCGCGTGCCACAGAGCGTCCTGGTGCCGGG
>NZ_JBFAZH010000791.1:0-3682 GCF_040681735.1 Actinoplanes sp. NPDC051633
GGCACCACGCTGCCGGTCAGCGCCCGCACCACGCTGCTCAAGGTGAGCGCCGCGATCGCACCGCCGAGCACCACCGCCGTGCCGAGCAGACCGATCTGCTCCGCGTTGACCATCCGTTTGACCTGGCGCCCGGTCGCCCCGGTCAGGCGCAGCAGGGCGAACTCGCGCCGGCGGGCCAGCGCCGCCATCACCATCGTGTTGGCGGCCGCGATCACCGTGCAGCCGACCATCACGGCGATCAGCAGACGGTTCAGCCAGGCGCTGAGCGCCAGATCCCGTGCCAGTCCGCCGGTCTGCGCGGCGGTGTCCACGACGGTGCTGCCCGGGTGCGTAGCGGCCACCGTACGCAAGGCGGCGTCGGCCGACGGCGGGGCGCTGATCAGGACCTCGTCGTCGAGATTCGTCGCGGTGTGCCCGATCACCGTCGCACGCGGCAGCACCACGTCCCCGAAGCCGAGCCCGCGCTGATAGATCGCCACGACCCGCACCCGCACGGGGGTGCCGTCGCCGAGCCGCATCTCCACGTCGTCGCCGAGATCCCAGCCGAACATCTAGGCCTGCGTCCGGGACGCGGCGACGGTGCCCTCCCGCAGATCGCCAGGTCGCCCTCGACGACACCGAGGTCGAGCGCCGAGGTCAGCGAGCCGGGATCCACCGCCCGGGCCGCGACCGTCTCCCCGTCGCCCATCAGCGTGACGACCACCGACGTGTGCCGCACCGGCGTCGCGCGTACCCCCGGAATCTCCCGAAGCTCGGCGACCGCCGAGCCCGGCAATCCCGCCGGCGCGACCAACGCTCGCGTCGCGAGCAGGCCGGAACGGCTCTCGGCCACCGCCCGGCGCTCCAGATTGTTCTGCAGGAACCACACCGAACCGCCGAAGCCGACCGCGAGCACGAGCGACGTCAGCACCGTGGCCGTGCCGCGGGCGTTCGCGCGCAGGTTGGCCGTCGCCAGGTAGCCGCTCGTCCCGAAGACCGCGCGCAGCACCGGATCGAGCAGGCGTGTCGCCGCCCGATTGACCCACGGTGCCAGCATCGCGACGGCCAGCACGAAGAGGTAGAGCATGCCGAGCGCCGCGCCCATCGCGGCCTGCCCGCTCATGCCCACCGAGGCCACCGCCGACGACACCGCCGCGGCGAGCGTGACCAGGCCGCCGACGAGCCTGACCCGGCCGCCGCCGGTGGGCTCGACCGCGACCTCGCCCAGCGCCTCCGCGGGCCTGATCCGGGCCACGCGGCGGGCGGCCAGCAGCCCGGCGAGGACGGCGGAGACGAGGACCACGACGAAGGCGGCGGGCGCGGCCAGCAGGCCGGGCGCCATCGGGAAGCTTTCCGGGAGGAAGCCGCGGCCGGTGAGCTCGCCGGTCAGCCGGCGGGCGGCGGCCAGCCCGGCGGGCACGCCGATCACGCCGGCGCCCACGCTGACCAGCGCGGCCTCGGCCATGATCATGCGGCGCACCTGCCCGGGGGTCGCGGCGACGGCCCGCACGAGGGCCAGGTCGCGGCGGCGATGACGCACGGACAGCCCGACCGTCGCCGCCACCACGAAGACGATCAGCAGGACCACGTACCCGCCGAACGAGCCGCCGATCTGGATCAGCAGGCTCGCGGCGGCCCGGTCCGCCGAACTCTCCGCGAGGCCGCTGTCGGCGCGGGTGAGGACCTTCGCGTCGCCGGCCAGCCGCTCGATACGGGCCCGCAGGTCGCCGAGGTCGGTGCCGGGCGCGGCGCGCACGCCGATGGCGGTGACCGCTCCGCGATGCGGAGCGAGCGCCGCGGCGTGGGCGTCGGTGAAGAAGGCCGCGGCCGTCCCGCTTCCGTTCGCGACACCGGCCACCGTGTACGGGCGGAGTCTCCCGCCGATCAGCAGCTGCACGCGGGCGCCGGGCTGCGCACCGCCGGCGGCCGCCACGTCGAGCACGACTTCATCGGCCGCGTCCGGGCCCCTCCCCGCCACCAGCCGGTAGGGCGTAAGTGCAGCGCTGCTCCAGCCTCGTCCTGAGGCTGACCCGTTGACCGGGATGTTCTCGTCCACGGCGACCGAGGCGACGCCCGGCAGGTCACGGATCTGTCCGGCCAGTGCCGCGGGCACGGTCCCGCCCTCGGGCAGGGCGACCGTGCTCTCGTGCCTCGAGCCGTCGAACTCCCGGCTGGTGAAGGTGGTGTCGGGCCGGGCCACGACCAGGTCGGCGGCGGCGTACCGCACCGGCTGCGGGTGGTGCCGCAGGCCGGACTCGACGAGCACCCCCATCGCGGTCAGGATCAGCGCGCCCATGGTCAGCGCGAGCAGGGTCGCGGCGAACGAGCCGGGACGGTGGCGCAGCATGCGTGCGGCGAGCGTCATCATCGGGCGACCCCCTCGGTGCGGAGGGTCCGGCGGCCCAGCGCCGCCAGGTGCTCGGCGATGGCGTCGGCGCCCGGCTGCGGCATGTCGCGCACGATCCGCCCGTCGGCCAGGACGATCACCCGGTCGGCGTACGAGGCCGCCACCGGGTCGTGGGTGACCATGACGACGGTCTGCCGGTGCTCGTCGACGACCCCGCGCAGCAGGCCCAGCACCTCGGTCGCCGTGGTGCTGTCGAGCGCGCCGGTCGGCTCGTCACAGAAGATGACCTCCGGCCGCGACGCCAGCGCCCGCGCGATCGCGACCCGCTGCTGCTGGCCACCCGAGAGCGCCGAGGGCCGGTGCCGCAACCGGTCGCCGAGCCCGACCCGATCGATCACCCGGTCGAGCCAGGCGCGGTCCGGGCGGGCGCCGGTCAGCCGCAGCGGCAGGAGGATGTTCTCCTCGACGGTGAGCGCGCCGATCAGGTTGAAGGCCTGGAACACGAAGCCGACCCGGCCGCGGCGCAGCTCGGTCAGCTTGGTCTCGGAGAGCCGCGACAGCTCGGTCCCACCGATCCAGACGCACCCGGCGGTGGGCCGGTCCAGCCCGGCGGCGGCCTGCAGCAGGGTGCTCTTGCCGGAGCCGGAGGGCCCCATCACCGCGGTGAAGGTGCCGCGGTGGAAGACCGCGTCGACCCCGGCCAGGGCGCGAACGGGTGCCCCGTCGGCCGGGTAGACGCGGGTGAGCCCCTGAAGGCGAACCGCCGGTTCGTCGTGGTGCCCATAGTGGACGGTCATTCGCTTGCCTCTCCGTGTGCGGGCCGAGATCGATGCGCGCACCGCCAATCCTGGTCAAGGCGGGCGGCGGCCGGAATGAAGCAGGCCGGTCAATGCGGGTACAGCAGGCGCTACCGCAACGCCGTGACGGTGTCCGATATGCGAGCATTGCGGGCATGACCATCTCTCGCCGGACCGTGCTCGGCACGGCCGGGGCGGCCGGTGTCGCGGCCCTGGCCGGAGCGGCTGCCCGGCCCGCCGCCGGATCCGCCCGATCCGCTCGGGTGTCGTCCGCGGTCCCGGACTGGGCCGCGCTCGACGCCTCGCTCGACGGCTCGGTGGAGCGGCCCGGCACCGCCGGCTACGACGCCGCGCGGCGGCTCTACGACCCGCGCTTCGACGGCGTACGCCCGCCGGCCGTGGCTCGCTGCGCCCACTCCGCCGACGTCGCCGAGGCCGTCCGCTTCGCCCGGCGGTCCGGTGTCCCGATCGTGCCGCGCGGCGGCGGGCACTCCTACGTCGGCGCCTCGACCAGCACGTCGGCCCTGGTGCTCGCCGTGCGGCGACTCTCCGCGGTCGG
>NZ_JBFAZH010000792.1:0-3673 GCF_040681735.1 Actinoplanes sp. NPDC051633
GTTTCCAAGGTGAGGTTGCCGGTGGCCTCCAGCTCGGCCCGGTCGCCCACCGCCCGGACCACGTCGCGGAGCAGCTCGGGACGCATGTTGTCGCAGAGCAGGAAGTCGGCGCCGGCCTCGACCGCCTCCTCGGCCTCGGCCAGTGTCGTCACCTCGACCTGCACCGGCACCTCGGGGAACGTCTCGCGGACCTTGCGGTAGGCCGCCGTGATGCTGCCCGCGGCCAGCTTGTGGTTGTCCTTGATCATGGCGACGTCGTAGAGGCCCATGCGCTTGTTGGTGCCGCCCCCGGCCCGGACCGCGTATTTCTCCAGCGCGCGCATGCCCGGGGTGGTCTTGCGGGTGTCCAGCACGGTCGCCTTGGTGCCGGCCAGCGCGTCCGCCCACTTGCGCGTGTGGGTGGCCACGCCGGACATGCGGCAGAGGATGTTGAGCGCGGTGCGCTCGGCGGTGAGCAGGGCCCGGGTCGTGCCGGTGACCACGGCCAGCACGTCGCCGCGCTGCACTCGGGCGCCGTCGTCGACCAGCTGGTCGAAGTTAGAGGTGACACTCGGCGTCAGCTGCGGCGGTGGCAGGGGCGCACGTCCGACGGTGGGTGCCACATCGGGGGTCAGGGCAATGCCCGCGGCAGGGGCGGCATACCAGGACGCAGTGAGGGCGACGACCGCCGCGGCGACCGGGAGCCCGGCCACGACGCCGGGGGCACGGGCGACGATCTCGGCCGTGTCGACCTGGTCGGCGGGGATCGTGGCCTCGCTCGTGACGTCACGCGGCGGGTCGCCGAGGTCCTCGGCCAGGGCGGACCGCGCGACGAACTCGACCGCCGCCGGGTCGAGGCCGGGCGCCTTCTGCAGCAGACGGTCGTTCGTGGCCTGATCGAGGCCGGGGGCGGGCCGGAGGTCACTCATGCCATCTCCTCGAAGGTCTGGGTGAGGCTGCCCTCGGCATCGATGCCGTCCAGCAGGTGGCCGCGCCACTCGTCGACGGCCTCCGGATAGTCCTCCCGCCAGTGGCAGCCCCGGGTCTCCAAGCGCGTTGCCGCCGAGGCGACCAGCGCCGATGCGACGGTCAGGAGGTTCGTCGACTCCCACGCCGCGTTGTGCGGGCGGGACCGCTCGCCGCCGAGGCGGGTCAGCTCCTTGGCCGCTGCCGCCAGCGAATCCGCCGACCGCAGCACCCCGGCGCCGCGGGTCATCGCCCGCTGCAGCTCGGGACGGATCTCGGCCGGCGCCACCCAGCCCGCCTCGTCGCCCAGCACCGGGTCGGCCTGGGCCGGCAGGTCCCGGGCGATGTCGTCGGCGATGCGGCGAGCGAAGACCAGGCCCTCGAGCAGCGAGTTGCTGGCCAGCCGGTTGGCGCCGTGCACGCCGGTGCAGGCCACCTCGCCGCACGCGTACAGGCCGTCGATCGAGGTGCGTCCGTGCAGATCGGTGCGGACGCCGCCGGACGCGTAGTGGGCGGCGGGAGCCACCGGGATCAGCTCGGTCGCCGGATCGACGCCGGCCGCCCTGGTGGACGCGACGATCGTCGGGAAGCGCTGCTCGAGGAAGGCTCGGCCCAGGTGGCGAGCGTCCAAGTAGACGTGGTCGGTGCCGCTCTCGCGCAGCACCCGGTGGATGCCCTTGGCCACCACGTCGCGCGGGGCCAGCTCGGCCATCTCGTGCCGGCCGACCATGAAGCGCTTGCCGCTGTCGTCCACCAGATGGGCGCCCTCGCCCCGCAGCGCCTCGGAGATCAGCGGCCGCTGGACCGAGGAGAGGTCGGCGGTGACGAACGAGGTGGGGTGGAACTGCACGAACTCGACGTCGGTGACGGTGGCGCCGGCCCGCAGCGCGAGCGCCACCCCGTCGCCGGTGGAGACCGACGGGTTGGTGGTGGACGAATACACCTGACCCATGCCGCCGGTGGCCAGCACCACCGCGCGGGCCAGGATCGCGCCCACGCCGTCCTCCGATCCCTCGCCGAGCACGTGCAGGGTGATGCCGCAGGCTCGGCCCTCTGGGGTGCGCAGCAGGTCGAGAACCAGCGCGTGCTCGACCAGCTTGATCCACGGATCGCGGTGCACCGCCTGGTGCAGCGCGCGCTGGACCTCGGCGCCGGTCGCGTCGCCGCCGGCGTGCACGATGCGGTCGGCTCGATGCCCGCCCTCCCGGGTCAGCATCAGCGACCCGTCGGCGTTGCGGTCGAAGGCGGCGCCGATGCGCATCAGCTCGCGCACCCGCGCCGGACCCTCCTCGACCAGCACCCGGACCGCGGCGGGATCGCAGAGCCCGACCCCCGCGACCTCCGTGTCGAAGGCGTGCGCGGCCGGGGTGTCGAGCGGGTCGAGCACCGCCGCGATGCCGCCCTGCGCCCAGCGGGTCGAGCCGTCGTCGATGTTCACCTTGGTCACCACGGTGACGTGCAGGCCCTGCTCGCGCAGATGCAGCGCGGCGGTCAGCCCCGCCACACCGGAACCGACCACAAGCACGTCGGTGGTCTCCGTCCAGCCCGGGGACGGGGCGGCGAGGCGGCGCGGGAGCGCCGGAAGATCCGCGGGAAACGACATGCGCTCAGTGAACCCCGGCGGTACGACAGTTTGCGAGAGTGCGGCGTCGAAAGTGCGCACCGTTACTTGTACTGAATGGGGAGGGCCGTGGTGCCCTTGCCCTTCAGCGAGCTGGTCAGTGACGCACCGTCCAACCAGAGGTAGCAGCGGACGCCCCGGTCGCCGAGCGCCCAGACGTCCTCGCCGCCGGGCAGCGACACCACTCCGGTCCGGTATTGCAGGTCGGCGTCGTGGGGCACCCCGGTGTAGGTGGCGATCAGCTTGCGGCACCCGTCGTGGTAGTCGGCCCACTGCTCGTCGGTTTTCGGGTACGGCAGGCTGCCGGCCTGCCACACCCCGACGAACTCGGCATTGTGCGTGGCGTTGCAACCGGCCGACGGCATGGTGCTGATCGCGCCGGCCGAGTCGAGCTGGATCGCGTAGCAGGTCAGCCGCAGATCGGACGAGGACGTCTTGAGCTCCTCCTCGAGCGAGCCGAGCCGCATGACCAGCCCGCCGTCGTCCTCGATCGAGCTGATCTCCAGCACCTCGCACCGGAACCAGCGAGCACCCCCGGTCCAGGCGGCCGGGGACGGGTGGGTGACCCCGATCCACAACCGTCCGGTACGCCAGGGCGCACCCACGAACTCGGTGGTCTGCGCATCGCACACCCGGTACGCGGCCCGCGCGCCGGCCGACCCCTCGGCGGGCGGCGTGGCGGCCTCCGCGGCGGGATCCGGATACTCCCCGACGAACACCGTCTCGGTGCGGTGCTTGAGGTCGCAGTCGACCTCTTCGTAGGCCGCCCTCGTGCCGACCACCGAGAAGTTGGCCAGATGACAGGTGCCGCCGACCGGGGTGAAGCCGGTGGGTGCACCGATCGCCGCCCAGCCATCGGTGAGATCGCCGTCCACCCCGCCGGGGTTGCCGCAACCCGTGAGCAGCAGCAACGAGATCAGCGCGGCCGCTGCCGGCAGCCGGAATCGCATGAACGCAGGCCTCTCACTTGTCCGATTTGTCGATCATAGGACAATCGGCCTTGTTCGCGTGGCTAGTCGACTCTTGGGCCGGACCGCATCGCCTTGTGGGGCGTCAGCGTGAGCGAGATGTTGTCGATGTGGGGGGGGGGCGCCACCCCCCCACACG
>NZ_JBFAZH010000793.1:0-3667 GCF_040681735.1 Actinoplanes sp. NPDC051633
GCTGCCGGCCACCGCGTCGGCGCTGGTCGGCGGCGGCCCGTCGGCGTCCACGTAGCCGACCACGACGGCCACCTCGCCCAGGCCGTCGGCCGCCAGATCGTCCGCGAGCTGCCCGAGTGCGCGCTGCGAGGCGGCCACGAAGGAGTCGCGGAAGACCAGGTCCTCGATCGGATAGCCGGTCAGCATCATCTCGGGGAAGGCGACCAGCTGCGCCCCGGCGGCGGCGGCCGCGCGCGTCGACCGCCGCACCGTGGCGGCGTTGCCGGGCAGGTCACCGACCGTGGAGTTCACCTGGGCGAGTGCGATCCGCAGCGTGGGCATGCCGTCCATTGTTCCGCACTCCCTGCGTCGGACCACGTGATGGTCAGCGTAATCTCTGCGTAACGGGGCCCGGGGAGACTGGGCGGCCAGTGCTCGACACGAGGGGTTGACGTGGACCGACAGCAGGAGTTCGTGCTTCGGACGCTCGAGGAGCGCGACATCCGTTTTGTCCGGCTTTGGTTCACCGACGTGCTGGGCACCCTGAAAAGTGTGTCCGTGGCTCCGGCCGAGCTCGAGTCCGCCTTCGAGGAGGGCATGGGCATCGACGGCTCGGCGATCGAGGGCTTCGCCCGGGTGTACGAGTCCGACATGGTCGCCATGCCGGACCCCACGACGTTCCAGGTCTTCCCCTTCGAGGGCGGGGCCGACGGCGAGAGCGCCCGGATGTTCTGCGACATCCTGCTGCCCGACGGCAACGCGGCGTGGGCCGACCCCCGGCACGTGCTGCGCCGGATGCTGGCCAAGGCGGCGGAGAAGGGCTTCACCTTCTACACCCACCCCGAGGTCGAGTTCTTCCTGATCAAGGACGACCCGCTGGACGGCCGGGTGCCCGTCCCGGTGGACACCGGCGGCTACTTCGACCACACCACCCACTCGGTGGCCCGCGACTTCCGCCGCCAGGCCGTGCTCGCGCTGGAGCGGATCGGCATCTCGGTCGAGTTCAGCCACCACGAGGTCGCGCCCGGCCAGCAGGAGATCGACCTGCGGTATGCCGACGCGCTCACCACCGCGGACAACATCATGACGTTCCGGCACGTGGTGAAGGAGGTGGCGCTGTCGCAGGGCGTACGCGCGACCTTCATGCCGAAGCCGTTCACCGACCAGCCCGGCAGCGGCATGCACACCCACCTGTCGCTGTTCGAGGGCGAGCGCAACGCGTTCTTCGACGGCGACGACCCGCTCAAGCTGTCGAAGACCGCGCGGGCGTTCATCGCCGGCCTGCTGACCCACGCCCGCGAGTACACGGCGGTCACCAACCAGTGGGTCAACTCGTACAAGCGGCTCTTCCCGATGCAGCTGCCCGACCGGATCACCGAGTCGCCGGCCTTCGTGAGCTGGGGACACCTGAACCGCTCGGCGCTGGTGCGCGTGCCGGCGTTCGGCAAGTCCAACTCGGCCCGCGTGGAGATCCGCTCGATCGACTCGGCGACCAACCCCTACCTGGCCTTCGCGGTGCTGCTCGGCGCCGGGCTCAAGGGCATCGAGGAGGGGTACGAGCTGCCGCCGGGCGCCGAGGACGACGTCTGGTCGCTGTCGTCCGCCGAGCGCAAGGCAGCTGGGTACGAAGCACTGCCGGAGAACCTGTCCGAGGCGATCGACGTGATGGAGCGGTCCGAGCTGGTGCCCGAGGTCCTCGGTGAGCACGTCTTCGACTTCTTCCTGCGGAACAAACGGGCCGAATGGGAGCAGTACCGGCGCGAGGTGACCCCGTACGAGCGCGAGCGTTATCTCGGCGCGCTATAACTTTTCAGCCCTCGGTGGATCAGGTATTCGCGCAGGTCCGATACGGTGCCTGTCGAATCAATGTGACGAGGGGGAAGTCGTGCTGGAAGATCTGCTGAACGGCGCCGGACGTAGTGTCGTGTTCGGACTTCTCGGGGTCGGCCTGATGGCGGTCGGCTTCGTGATGGTGGACCTGCTGACGCCGGGCAAGCTCAGGGACCTGATCTGGCGGGACAGGAACCCGAACGCGGCGCTGCTGCTGGCCGCGAACCAGCTCGGCATCGCGGTCATCGTGTTCACCGCGATCTTCACCAGCTACGACTCGTTCGGCCAGGGCGTGGCGTCCACCCTGATCTTCGGGATCATCGGCATCGCCATCATGGGCTTCGGCTTCATCGTGCTCGACTGGCTGACCCCCGGGAAGCTGGGCGAGGTCATCTGCACCCCCGATCGTCACCCGGGCGCGACGGTGAGCGCCGCCGCCCACTTCGGCGCGGCCCTGATCGTCTCCGCCTGCATCGCCTGAGGCATAGATCGCCCTGGACAGGCCTAAGCGCTGGGGGTACGGCCGAAGCTGCTGATGCTGGTCGACCCTGTGCGGCGCATCTTCGGCACGTCCTCGGCGATGGCGGCCGCGATCATGATCAGCGGGATCGCGGCCAGCTGGGCCACCGCCATGACGTGGCCCAGCGGGATCACCGCCAGCACCAGCGCGGCCGCCGCCACGCGGTGAATCACGCCGTCCAGGCTCAGGCGGCGCAGGAACGCCGCGTGGCCGAGCAGGTAGATCGCGACGCCGCCGCTCAGCATGATCGCCTCGCCCCAGTGCAGCGCCTCGAAGGCGTGGCCCACCGACTTCTTGATGCCGGCCGCGGCCACGACGATGCCGAGCAGCATCGGGAAGTGCGCGAAGCCCCAGGCGTCCAGGGCCAGGCGGGCCCGGGCCGGCTCGTCGGCGGCGTGCGCCAGCACGTGCTCGGCCCGTTCGTCGTCGCCGGCGAAGTAGGCCCACCACAGGTAGTACGCGATGCACAGCCCGAGGACCGCCACCAGGATCGCGCCGGCCCCGAGCTCGACGCCGCGGAAGCCGAGCCCGATCGCGATGATCGACTCACCGATCGCGATGATCATGACCAGCCCGTGCCGTTCGGCGAAGTGGCCGGCGGAATTGCGGTGCATCTGCGGCCGTAACAGCCATCGGGAGGAGATCTGCAGAATCGGCGCCAGCACCCAGGCGATGTGCCGGAACGGCTCGGGCAGGAACCCACCAGCCAGCACCAGCACCGCGGCGGTCACGTTGATCGGGGCGAGCCTGCTCAGCGGCACCCGCACCCGGCCGCCGCTGTGGGCGAACAGCAGCGAATGCACGACGTTGACCACCAGATAAGCCGCGCCGAAGAGCCAGCCGCTCTCGCCGAACGCCTCCGGGATGGCCAGCGCCACGACCAGGAAGCCGGCCATCCCGACCAGCAGCAGCGTGCGCCGCGTGGTGCTGTTCGGCGCCACCGCGTTGGTCAGCCAGGCGTACCCGCCGTACATCCACCAGACGACGGCCAGAATGAGCGCCACGTTGCCGAAGGTCGCGGCCGTGGGGTGCTCGGTGAGCGTCTCGGTCAGCTGAGTGATGGTGAAGACGAAGACGAGGTCGAGGAAGAGCTCGAGGGTGGAGACCCTGATCGGCGCGGTGTCGGGTGCCTGCGACATGCGCGCACCCTACTTGTCGTACCCCCGCTCTAGGGTCCTCGTTATGAACCGCACCGATCGGCTGTACGCCATTGTCGAGGAGCTGCGAGCGGTGGCCCCGCGGCCGCGGAGCGCCCGGTGGCTCGCCGAGCGCTTCGAGGTCAGCGTGCGCACCGTGGAGCGCGAGTGCGGCGCCGTGGGGCAGGGGGGGACGCGGCGC
>NZ_JBFAZH010000794.1:0-3665 GCF_040681735.1 Actinoplanes sp. NPDC051633
CCCTGTAGTTCGCGGCCGGCCTGGTCGAACTGTTCCGGTTCGCCCGCGACATGGGGGCCACCCGGTAGGGCTACGGCGGACGCCGGGCGGCTCTGCGTGGGGGCCCGGCGTCCCGCCCGTCCGGGAAGAAGGGGTGTCACCAACCCGACGCGCCGGATCCGGTTCCGTCGTTGCTCTGTTCAGACATGCGAGCGCGGACGGTGGCCGTCGCCGCGGCGGTGGTTGCCGCCGTGGCGCTCCCCGCCGCGCCCGCCTCGCCAAAACAGGGCCTGGCCGCGCCCGCGGCCGCGCCGGTCGCTCGGATGGCCCGGCCCGGCCTCCAGGTCCGCGACGTTCCTCGTCCGGTGCGGCCGGCCTGGCGAACCTCGGTGGCGACGGTGTCGTCCGTGACCCCGCTGTGCTTCGGCCACTACGCCCGGCACCGGCGGCAGGATGTGTGGATCTACGGCGAGGTGGTCGACGGCGCCACCGGGAGGCGTGGCAGCGGCTGGCTCTGGGCCGGTGACCTACCGGTCGCCGCCCGGTCCGTCCCGTACTGCTGAGCCTGCCCGGCCGGACATCGCACAGCGTGTGTCAGATCACGGATTGTGACCGTCGGAGAGCTCCAGCACGCCCGCGATGTCGAGCACCCGGCGCACCGTGCCGATCGCGTTGACCAGCCGGAGCGGCTTGCCCGCGGCGCGCGCCGCGTTCATCCCGGTGATCACACCGGCCAGCGCCTCGGAGTCGAGGAACGTGGTGCCCGCCAGGTCGAGGGTCACCGCGTCGGCGCCCGGGTCGGCGACCGCGGCGAGCACGGCGCCGGTCAGCTCGGACCGCGCGTCCATGTCGAACTCGCCGCCGAGGCGCAGCACGATCTCGCGCGCGATGGTGAAGTGAGCGTCCACGCAGTATTTGTACCAGGGCAACTAACGACGGTGGCTGTTTGGGCAGCTAGGTTCCGGAACTACGGACACTTGTACGAATGCGTCCGGATTGCCGGAACCGGTTTCGGGACTCCCTATTGACATGTCGTTCCGTCTATCGCTTCCTGTGACCTAGTGCATTGCTAACCGGTTACGGGGAGGGCACGTACCCATGATCACTCGCCGCCGACTCGGCCGCCTCCTGGCCGGATTCCTGGCTCTCGCGGCCACCGGGCTCGCGACCGGTGCCGCCGCCGGCACCGCGCCCGCCACCCACCCACGACCCGGCGGCGGGGGCTTCGGCCCGAACGTCACCATCTTCGATCCGAGCATGCCGACCGCCCAGATCCAGTCCGTCCTGGACACGACATACGCCGCCCAGGTCGACAACGAGATGGGTACGCAGCGTTACGCCTTCTTCTTCAAGCCGGGCACGTACGGGACGGCCGAGGAGCCACTCCAGATCAAGGTCGGCTACTACACCGAGATCTCCGGCCTCGGCGCCACACCCGGCGACGTCGTCATCAACGGCAAGGTCGAGGTCTACAACCGGTGCCTCACCGAGGGCGGCACCGCCAACTGCCTGGCCCTGGTCAACTTCTGGCGAACCGTCTCCAACCTGTCCATCCAGGTGAACGCCCTCGGCCAGGACGGCTGCCGCGCCTCGGCCAACTTCTGGGCCGTCTCCCAAGCCGTCTCGATGCGCCGCGTCGCGGTGTCCGGCGGCAATCTCTCGCTGATGGACTACTGCACCGCGGGCCCGCAGTACGCGAGCGGCGGCTTCATCGCCGACTCCGCCCTGCCCGCCGTGGTCAACGGATCGCAGCAGCAGTGGCTCACCCGCAACAGCTCGGTCGAGAGCTGGTCCAACGGCGTGTGGAACCAGGTCTTCGCCGGCGTCGCCGGCGCGCCCAGCGAGGAGGGCTTCCCGAACCCGCCGTACACGACGCTCGCGACCACCCCGGTCAGCCGCGAGAAGCCGTACCTGTTCGTCGACTCCCGCGGCCGGTACAACGTCCGCGTACCCGCCGCCAAGCGCGGGACCACCGGCATCTCCACCCCCGACGGCGGCCGCACCATCGCGCTGAGCGACTTCGTCGTCGCCCGGCCGGGCGACTCGGTGCGGGACATCAACCGCCAGCTCGACCGCGGCAAGCACCTGCTGCTCACGCCCGGCGTCTACGACATCGCGAGCAGCATCGAGGTGCGGCGGCCCGGCACGGTGGTGCTCGGCCAGGGTCACGCCACGCTGACCGCGGTGCACGGCTCGACCCCGCTCAAGGTGGCGGACGTGCCCGGCGTGGTGATCGCCGGGGTGACCATCGACGCGGGGCTGCGCGAGTCGAGGGTGCTGCTCGAGGTCGGCAGCCGGGGCGGCCACCACGGCTACCGGCACTCCGGGAAGGACCCGACCACACTCTCCGACGTGTACTTCCGGGTCGGCGGCCCGCACATCGGCCGGACGAACGTCGCGCTCGAGGTGAACAGCGACAACGTGCTGATCGACCACACGTGGGTGTGGCGGGCGGACCACGGGGTCGAGGGCTTCACCGAGGGCGTGAACGGCGACACCGACCGCTGGCGCACCAACACCGGGCGGTACGGCGCGATCATCAACGGCGACAACGTGACCGCCACCGGCCTGTTCGTCGAGCATTTCCAGCGCTACAACACAACCTGGAACGGCGACGGCGGCACCACGGTGCTCTATCAGAACGAGCTTCCGTACGACCCGCCGACGCAGGCCGACTGGATGCGCGGCAGCGTCGAGGGCTACCCCGGCTACAAGGTCGGCGACCACGTGCGTACCCATCGCCTCTACGGCGCCGGCGTCTACGTCTTCAACCAGAACAACCCGGCCATTCACACCGAGAACGGCTTCGAGGTGCCGGAGCGTCCCGGCGTGCAGCTGCACCACATCATGACCGTCAACCTCAGCGCCGGCGTCATCGACCACGTGGTCAACGGCACCGGAGACGCGGCCGATACGACTCGCGTCGGTGTGCCGGTCTACGTAGTGGACTACCCTTCGAATCCGTGACCGATCTTCGCAAGCTTCTCGCCGTGTCGCCGGGCTCGTTCAGGCTCGCGGACGTGGACCCACGTTCGACGCCGGGGCTGCCCGGCGACAAGGCGGTGAAGAAGGATCCGAAGACCTGGTCCCGCGAGCGCGTCACCGAGATCGGCGCCGAGCTGGCCGGGTTTCAGGAGAAGCTCTTCGCCTCGGCGAAGGAGGGCGACTCCCGCCGGCGGGTGTTGTTGCTGCTGCAGGCGATGGACTGCGGCGGCAAGGACGGCACGGTGAGCAAGGTGCTCGGCTCGATGAACCCGACCGGCCTCAAGGCGGTCAGCTTCGGCCCGCCCAGCGACGAGGAGCGCGAGCACGACTTCCTGTGGCGGATCGAGCGGGCGCTCCCGTCGCCCGGCCAGGTCGGTGTCTTCAACCGATCGCAGTACGAGGACGTGCTGATCGTCCGCGTGCACGATCTGGTGCCGGAGCCGGAGTGGTCGCAGCGCTACCAGCGGATCAACGACTTCGAGGCGGCCCAGGCGGCCGACGGGCTGACCATCGTCAAGGTGATGCTGCACATCTCCAAGGACGAGCAGAAGCAGCGGCTGCTGGATCGCCTGGCCGACCCGGCGAAGCAGTGGAAGTACAACCCGGGCGACGTGGACGAGCGCGGCCGGTGGGACGACTACCAGGCGGCGTACCAGGACGCGCTCACCAAGTGCAGCACGCCCGAGAAGCCCTGGTATGTC
>NZ_JBFAZH010000795.1:0-3662 GCF_040681735.1 Actinoplanes sp. NPDC051633
TGCTGGTCACCGGCCCGGCGATCCGCGCGGTCGCGGCCGGCGCCGATCGGGTGGTGCTGCTCTGCGGTCCGCGCGGCCGGGCCGCGGCCGGTCTGCTGCCCGGCGTCGACGAGATCATCGAGGCCCGGCTGCCCTGGATCGATCCCGACCCGGAGCCGGTGTCCCCGCGCTTCGCCGGGGACCTGGTGGCGCGGCTGGCCGCGACCGGCGCCCAGGAGGCCGTGGTCTTCACCTCCTTCCACCAGTCCGCGCTGCCGCTGGCCCTGCTGCTGCGCACCGCGGGCGTCGGCCGGATCACGGCGATCAGTGACGACTACCCGGGCTCGCTGCTGGACGTGCGGCATCGCGTACCCGCCGGGGTGCCCGAAGCGGAACGGGCCCGCTCGGTCGCGGCAGCGGCGGGTTTCGCCCTGCCGGCGGGCGACGACGGCCGTCTCCGGGTCTCGATCGGGCCGGTGCGGGAGACCGGCCACGTGATCGTGCATCCCGGCGCCTCGGTCGGCGCCCGTGCCTGCCCGCCGGAGACCATGCGCGCGATCACCGCGGCGCTGGCGGCGGACGGTCACCGCGTGCTGGTCACCGGCGGCCCCGACGAGCAGGAGCTGGCCGCCTACGTGGGCACGCCGGCCGGCTCGATGAGCCTGGCGGATCTGGCGCGGCTGCTGGCCGGCGCGGCGTGCGTGGTGGTCGCCAACACCGGCCCGGCGCACCTGGCCGCGGCGGTCGGCACCCCCGTCGTGAGCCTGTTCGCCCCGACCGTCCCGTTCGGACAGTGGGGGCCGTACCGCGTGCCGCACGTGCGTCTGGGCGACCCGGCGGCCGCCTGCCGGGACACCCGCGCCACCACCTGTCCTGTTCCAGGTCACCCGTGCCTCACCGGGATCGACCCGGCCGACGTGGTCGCCGCGACGCGCCTGCTGGGCATCCGGACAGCGGCCAGGAAAGAGGTTCTCACCGCATGAACATCCTGCTCTGGCACGTGCACGGCTCCTGGACGACGTCGTTCGTCCAGGGCAAGCACCGCTACCTGATCCCGGTCAACGCGGCCCGCGACGAGTGGGGACGCGGGCGGGCGCGCACCTTCGACTGGCCGCCGACCGCCGAGGAGGTCGACCCGGCCGCGCTGAGCGACGACGACGTCGACCTGGTGATCCTGCAGCGCCCGGAGGAGCTCGAGCGGGTCGCGCACCTGCGGGCCCCGCGGATCTACGTCGAGCACAACACGCCGAAGGGCGACGTGCCGAACAGCCGGCACCCGATGGCCGACCGGGACGACCTCGTGATCGCCCACGTCACCCACTTCAACGAGCTGTTCTGGGACTGCGGCGGCACCCGCACCACGGTCATCGAGCACGGCGTGGTCGAGCCGGCCGTCCGCTGGACCGGTGAGCTGGACCGCCTCGCGGTGGTCACCAACGAGCCGGTCCGCCGCAACCGCGTCACCGGCACCGACCTGATGCCCCGCTTCGCGGCGGTCGCGCCGCTGGATGTCTACGGCATGGGCGTCGACGGCCTGCGACTCGACCGGGTCACCCCGCACGAGGACCCGCCGCAGGCCGCCATGCACGCCGAGATCGCGCGGCGGCGGGCGTACCTGCACCTGTGCCGGTGGACGTCGCTGGGACTGAGCCTGATCGAGGCGATGCAGATCGGGATGCCGGTGCTCGCGCTGGCCACCACCGAGGCCATCGCCGCCGTGCCGCCCGACGCGGGGGTGCTCGCCACCCGCGTCGACACCCTGGTCGAGGCCGCCCGATGGCTCATCGACGAACCCGGGCAGGCGCGCCTGCTCGGCGACCGGGCTCGCCAGGTGGCGCTCGCCCGATACGGCCTGGACCGGTTCCTGGCCGACTGGGACCGGCTCGTGGAGGAGGAGACATGCGCATAGCGATGGTGTCGGAGCATGCCAGCCCGTTGTCCGCGCTCGGCCACGGAATCCTGGGCAACGTCGACGCCGGTGGGCAGAACGCGCACGTCGCGGCGCTCGCCGCGGAGCTGACCGCGCAGGGCCACGAGGTCCGCGTCTACACCCGCCGGGACGCGGCGGACCTGGAACCGGTCGTGTCCGCGGCCGGCTTCGACGTGGTGCACGTGCCCGCCGGGCCGGCCACCGAGCTGCCCAAGGACGAGCTGCTGCCGTTCATGGGGGAGTTCGCCGAGTGGATGGCCGACGACTGGCGCACCCGCTGGAAGCCGGACGTGGCGCACGCCCACTTCTGGATGAGCGGGCTGGCCGCGGTCACCGCCGGGCGGCTGTGTGACGTGCCGGTGGTGCAGACGTTCCACGCGCTGGGCACGGTCAAGCGGCGGCACCAGGGCGCGGCGGACACCAGCCCGGCGCACCGGGTCGCCTACGAGCGGCGGCTCGGCCGGGTGGTCGACCGGGTCGTCGTGCAGTGCCACGACGAGATCCGCGAGCTGCTCCGGATGGGCGTGCCGCGCGCCCGGATGACCCTGGTGCCGTCCGGTGTGGACACCGGCCGGTTCAGCCCGGACGGTCCGGCCGCACCGCGCACCCCCGGCCGCAAGCGCATCCTGACCGTCGGCCGCCTGGTGGAACGCAAGGGCTTCGCCGACCTGATCCGCGCGCTGCCGCTGATCCCGGGCGCCGAGCTGGTCATCGCCGGCGGGCCCGAGGAGAACGCCGGGAAGCTGCGGAAGCTCGCCGACCGCTGCAAGGTCGGCGAGCGGGTACGCCTGATCGGCGCGGTCCGCCCCGCCGACATGCCGTGCTGGTACCGCTCCGCCGACGTGGTCGCCGCCGCACCCTGGTACGAGCCGTTCGGCCTGACCCCGCTCGAGGCGATGGCCTGCGGGGTGCCGGTCGTCGGCACCGCCGTGGGCGGCCTCATCGACACCGTGGTGGACGGCGTCACCGGCGACCTCGTCCCGCCCCACGACCCCAAGTCCCTGGCCCGCGCCCTGCGCCGGCTGCTGGGCGACGAGATGCGCCGGATGTCGTACGCGGCCGCCGCCGTCGAGCGGGCCGAGGTCTCGTACTCGTGGCCCCGCATCGCCGCCCGGCTGACCGCCACCTACGGCGCCGTCGCCGGACTCGACCTGACCAGAGAGGCAGCCTGATGGACCTGCTGGACGAACATCTTTCCGGCGTCGCCGCGGCCCTGCTGCCGTTCCGGGCGGCCGCCGCGGAGACGCTGGCCCGCTGGGGCACCGACCTGGCCCGGCACCTCGGCCACGGCGGCCGGCTGCTGATCGCCGGCAACGGCGGCAGCGCGGCCGAGGCTCAGCACCTGGCCGCCGAACTGGTCGGCAAGTTGCGCGAGGACCGCCGGCCGCTGTCCGCGATCGCGCTGACCCCCGACTCGTCGGCGGTCACGGCGATCGGCAACGACTACGGCTTCGACCAGATCTTCGCCCGGCAGGTGCACGCTCACGGCCGGCCCGGCGACGTGCTCCTGCTGCTGTCCACCAGCGGCCGCAGCCCCAACCTGCTCGAGGCGGCGGCCGCCGCGAGCGAGATCGGGGTGCGCACCTGGGCCTTCACCGGCCCGGGGCCCAACCCGCTGGCGGACGCCTGCGACGAGGCGCTGTGCTGCCCGGCCCCGAACTCCCAGGTGGTCCAGGAGCTGCACCTGATCTCGGTCCACGTGATGTGCGAGTACGTGGACCGGGCGCTCCCGGTGGTGCTGGGAAAAGCGCCG
>NZ_JBFAZH010000796.1:0-3660 GCF_040681735.1 Actinoplanes sp. NPDC051633
GGCTGACCCTGCGGGTACGCCCGGCCGACCCGGCCCGGGTGGCGGACACGCTGCGCGTACTCGACAAGGTCGCCGCACCCGGCACGTCGGCCTCGACCGACACCGCCGCCGGCGCCCGGCCGGGCGCCGTCTCCGTGCCCGTCACCGGTGACACCGCCCTCGACGACGCGGTGCCGGCGCTGCGCCAGGCCGGCGTCGAGGTCACCGAACTCGCCCTGCATCTGCCCAGCCTCGACGAGGTGTTCCACTCCCTCACCGACGGCACACCGCGCAAGGAGCTGGTATGACCACCCTCGACCTCGACATGCCACGGGGAGGGTCGGCGGCCGCGCTGGTCCGGCACAGTGTCGCGCTCGCCAGGCGCAGCCTCATCAAGACCGCTCGCACCCCGGAAGCCCTGATCGACGTGACCCTGCAGCCGGTCATCTTCCTGCTGCTGTTCACCTATCTCTTCGGCGGCGCCATCGCGGGCGGCGACCGCCACGCGTACCTGCAGTTCCTGCTGCCCGGAATGCTCGCGCAGTCGCTGGCGCTGGGCGGCATCGCCCTCGGCCAGAACCTCAACGCCGACATCGAGAAGGGGGTCTTCGACCGCTTCCGGTCCCTGCCGGTGGCCCGGTCAGCGCCGCTGGTCGGCGCGGTCGCCGCGGACGTCGTGCGCTATCTGACGGTGTGCGCGGTGATGCTGGGGTTCGGCGTGATCATGGGCTTCCGGGTGGAGACCGGATTCTGGCCGGCGGTGGCCGCGATCGCGCTGTCCATCGGCTTCGGCCTCTGCTTCTGCTGGATCTCGGTGTGGGTCGGCATGCTCGTGCGGACCCCCGGCGCCGTGCAGGGCGTGATGTTCCTGCTGATCTTCCCGCTGTCCTTCGGCAGCAACGTGTTGGTGGCCACGAACACGCTGCCCGGCTGGTTGCAGGCGTTCGTGCAGGTCAACCCGATCACGCCGCTGGTCGCCACGATCCGCGGGCTGTTGATCGGCGGCCCGGTCGCCGGACATCTGTGGGCGACGCTGGCCTTCATGGCCGGGCTGCTGGTGGTCTTCGTGCCGCTCGCGCTGCGGGCCTACGCCCGCCGAGCCTGATCGTCGGCGGCCGGCAGCGCGGCGGAGAGCAGCCGCGCCGGATCGACCCGGGCCGAGGCCGTCTTCCCGTCCAGCTCCCAACCCGACTGGTACGCGGCGGAGAAGACGTCCTCGCCCACGGCGTCCCGGCAGCGACTGCTCAGCTTGCGAATCTGCGGATCGGTCCGGTCGTGCGCGCCGCGCAGCCGGGCCGCCGCGCCGAGCAGGACGGCGGCGTCGCGGTGCCGTCCGTAGAAGTCGGCCAGGCTCGCCGCCGCCACGGCCACCATCGCGACCATCGGCATGTCGTGCGTCTCCAGCGCGGCGGCGTACGCCCGGGCCAGCGCCGCCTCCGCGCCCGGCCCGTCGCCGGACTCCAGGCACAGCAACGCCCGGGCGGCGCCGATCAGCGCCCGGCCGTGGTCGCCGGTGAACGGCGACTTGAACTTCTCGGCCATCGCCGCCTCGGCCCGCTCGATGAGCACAAGGCCCAGCTCCGTGTCGCCGATCCGGATGCGCACCGTGGCCTCCAGCGCGTCGATCAAGATGAGCATCTCCGGTGTCGCCGAGCGCTCCGCCTTCTCCCGGGCCGCGTTCATCACCGCGATGGCGCCGTCGATGTCGCCCTGCCGCACGCAGAGGTCGATCCAGCGCAGGTCGATGAAGATCTCGTCGTTCAGGCTCAGCGAGCCGAACTCGCGGGCCAGCGCCCGGGCCCGGCGCAGGTCCGCCTGAGCGCCGTCGAGGTCGCCGTCGTATTGGCGGACCAGGGCCCGCATGGGCAGCGCGGTGGCCAGGCCCCAGCGGTCACCCACCTGCCCGAAGGACTCCAGTGCGCCGGCCACGTCGACGCGAACCTGACCGAGGTCGCCGGCGTTCTCGGCGAACTGGGACCGGAACAGGCGAGCCAGCCCGGACAGCCAGACGTCCGGGCCGTCGATGAGGCGCTTGAGGAGGGCCAGCGACGCCTCCCGCTCGTCGACGAAGAAGAGCAGCAGCGCGGTCAGCGCGCCGGCCAGCCCGGGCAGCGACGGATACGCCATCAGGCGGTCGACGAGTGCGCGCAGCGCGGGATCGCGGTGGTGCGGCGTCTGCGGTTCGCCGTCGAGCCGGTTGAGCAGCAGCATCGCCCGGGCGACGTCCCGGTCGAAGGTGTCCTCGCCACCCGGCAGCGCCAGCGTCTCGGTCAGCCAGTAGGACGCGTCCGAGTTCCGGCCGAACATCTGCCAGTACCAGCACAGGTTCAGCACGAGCGCCACCGCGCCGGCGGCGTCCCGGCCGTCGCAGAGGTGGCGCAGGGCGGCGATCGCGTTGTCGTACTCGGCGGTCATCACCCGCAACGCCTCGAGCTGGCCGCGGTTGCGGAGCTGGGGTTCGTGCCGGGCCATCAGCTCGGACAGGTGGCGCGCGGCCAGACCGCGGGCGGTGTCGAGGGTGCCCTGCTCCGCGAGCCGGTCGATGCCGTACTCGCGCAGCGTCTCCAGCATCCGGTAGCGGCCGGAGTCGGGTGCCAGCTGCAGCAGCGACCGGTCCACAAGGGACGCGAGCAGCTCCGGGATGTCGGCCGCCGGCACCGGCGTGCCCGCGCAGACCGCGGTCGCCGAGGCGACCGTCACGCCGCCGGGCAGGACGGACACCCGCTCGGCGACGGTGCGTTCCGGCTCGCCCAGCAGCTTCCAGCTCCAGTCGATGACCGCGCCGAGCGTCCGGTGCCGGGCGTAGGCGGTGCGGCTGCCGGTGCCGAGCAGCCGGAAGCGGTCGGACAACCCGTCGGCCAGCTCGGTCAGCGACAGCGTGCGCAGCCGCGCGGCGGCCAGCTCCAGGGCCAGCGGGATGCCGTCCAGGCCGCGGACCACCCGGAGGATGTCGTCGACCGTGTCCGCGTCGACGTCGAAGCCGGGGCGCACGGCCGCGGCCCGGTCGGTGAACATCCGCACCGCCGACGCCCGGCGGATCTCGTCGAGGCCGGCCTCCGGGCCGGGCAGCGCGAGCGGGCCGAGCGGGACCAGCGCCTCGCCGTCGATGGCGAGCGCCTCCCGGCTCGTCGCCAGCACCCGCAGCCCGGCGCAGCGCGGCAGCAGAGCCGCGATCAGCTCCGCGACGGCGTCGATCAGGTGCTCGCAGTTGTCGACCAGCAGCAGGCTCTCGCGGCCGTTGAACTGGTCGGCGAGCACGTCGACCTCGCCGCCCTCGTCCCGCATCCTTCCGGAACCCTCGAACAGCGCGGTGCCGCGCAGGCCGACCGTGGCCAGCACGGCCGCGCCGACCTTCGCCGGCTCGGTCACCGCGGCCAGGTCGACCAGCCAGGCGCCGTCGCGATACTCATGGCGGTGCCGACGAGCCGCCTCGACCGCGAGCCGGGTCTTGCCCGCCCCGCCCGGGCCGACGACGGTCACCAGGCGACCCACGGCGAGCAGCGACTCGATGCGGGCGAGGTCGTCGTCGCGGCCGATGAAGCTGGTCAGCGGCGCGGGCAGGTTGCTCGGCGGCGGCTCGGCCGGCTCGACGGGCTCGGGGGCGCGCAGCAGCCGCAGGTGGCGCTCGCGCAGGGCGGCACCCGGGTCGGCGCCCAGGCTGTCGGCGAGGGTCGCGCGGAT
>NZ_JBFAZH010000797.1:0-3659 GCF_040681735.1 Actinoplanes sp. NPDC051633
GACCGCGACGGTGAGCACCGCGCCGTCGCCGGCCGCCGCCCAGGCCTGCCGTTCGGCGTCCGGCGGGCGCACGTCCCCGGCCGGCGCCGGATCGTCGGTGACCCACACGTCGCCGCTGCGCAGCCAGCCGATGTCGCAGCCGGCGAGCGCCACCAGCGGCCCGCCCGGCAGGTGCTCGTCGCGCAGGCTGACCACCGGTGGCACCCCGGCCTGCCCGGCCGCCATCCGCACCAGCACGTGGTCGGCGCCCAGCGTCGCGGCCAGCCCCTGCACCGCCTCGCGGAGCGCGTCGTCGACCACCAGGTGGCCGCGGATCCGGTAGCCGAGGTCCCGGACGGCGCTGCGCAGCCGGGCGATGTCGGCGTCCAGCGTGCGGATCCGGTCGCTCTCGTCGGCCGTGGTGTTCACCGCGGCGGCGACGGCGCGGATCTCCGCCGGCCCGTCGTCCACCGCGGCCCGGGCCGCGAAGTCCCCGGCGCGCCGCCGGTCCAGCACCTCGACCAGCCGGCTCAGCGGGCCGGTGATGCGCCGGTTGGTGCGCCGGGCGGTGATCGCCGCCAGCCCGGCCGCGATCAGGGTGAGCGCGGCGACCGCACCGACGGTCAGCGAGCCCAGGGTCGCGCTGCGGCGTTGCAGCGCCGCGGCCCGCCCGGCCAGTGAGCCGGCCAGGTCCTCGTTGGCGCTCACGAAGGCCGCGAACAGCGGTTTGCCCTCGGCGACGTAGTGGGCGGCGGCGTCACTGCGCGGCGGCGCCCGGCGCTGCCGCTCGGCCAGCACCCACCAGGCGTCGGCGCGGGTGACCTGAGCGTTCACCGCGTCGCGCTCGCGGTCGGAGGTCAGCTCGCGCAGGTCGCGCACCGCCAGCTCGTAGTCGCTGCGGGCGACGTAATAGGTGTCCAGCAGCTGCCCGTCGCCGGTCAGCAGGTAGCCACGCAGGCCCCGCTGGGCGTCGGCGAGCACGTTGCGCAGATGCCCGTTGGCCACCTGCAGCGGTTGCACGTGGGTGCTCAGCTGGTCGACCGCCCGATGCTGGATCAGCACCGTGGTCATCTCAGCCAGCCCGGCGCAGACGATCAGCAGCACCAGGACGGCGAAGGCCCGGGTGAGCAGCCGCCGGACCGACCCGTCGCCGCGCATGGGATCTCAGGCCGTCAGGCGCGGGTCCGGCTGAGCAGGGCCTGGATGCGCGAGACCAGCTCCCGCGGGCTGAACGGCTTGGTCACGTAGTCGTCGGCGCCCGCGCTGAAGCCGCCCTCGACGTCCTGCTCCTGCACCCGGGCGGTGAGCATGATGATCAGCATCCCGGCGGTGGCCGGGTCGGCGCGCAGCATCCGGCACACGTCGATGCCGGACAGCCCGGGCATGGAGACGTCCAGCACGGCGAGCGAGGGCTGCCTGGCCCGGGCCTGTTCCACCGCGGCCTGCCCGTCCTCGACCGCGATCACCTCGAGCCCGGCCTGTTCGAGTTTGAAGGCCACCAGGTCACGGATGTCGGCGTCGTCGTCGGCGACCAGCACCACGGTCACGGCTTTTCCCCCGGTTCTCGCACACTCGCTACCTATTGCGACGATATCCGGTTAACCCAGGTGTGACTGCCGCTCCGGAAAAGCACACAGCCTTCGCTGCCGGCGAGGCTTAAGGATGTGGACGGCGCAACGGCATCGCAACCGGCCCGCAGCGGCGCTGCAGCCGGGCAGGGGTGTGCTGGACACAGACAGCCACCGCTTTCCACACCCGGCAGGAGGACCTGATGACCGCACTGCTCACCGATGATGTCCGCACCGAGGCGCTCTTCGCGTCCGACCTGCAGCGCTCCGACCGGCCCTCCCCGGAGTCGGTCCGTGCGGCGGTGCTGGCGGCGCTCGACCGGCTGGGCGCCGGCGGCTGCGCCGAGCTGGTCGCGCAGGAGTTCGGCGAGCACCCGGACTGCGCTCCGGGACGCATGCAATGGGCGCGGCACGCGGTGCGTGACGCGTTCACCGTGATCTGAGTTAAGCTCCTCGCCATGCACGCGCGACTGACCATGTGGTGGCCCGCCGACCAGGCGGCCACTCCCCCGCGCGTGTAATCACCCGCGGCCGCCTCCCCGAGGCGGCCGGTAAGAGGTCCCGTCTCGGGCGACCCCGAGAAAGAGGACCCATGACCGGGTACGCATTCATCCACCGCGACGGCGCCGACCACGTCGAAGTGCTCACCGGCGACGTCGTGACCGTCGCGACGCTCGCCGACATCCCGCTCTGCGCCGAGCAGGAGACGCTGGCGCTGATCCCGTACCGCCAGATCACCGAGCGCGGCTTCGACTGCGTCGACGACCATGCGCCCCTCGAGTGCCTGGTGATCACATCGCGCTCCCAGCAGGACACGGCGGACTTCATCACCGGGCGGCGGCCGGCCGTCACCGGCGGCGACTTCGACATCTCCGACGACCGGTACGCCGAGATCGTCGGCGACGTCCTGCGCGACGAGATCGGCCGCGGCGAGGGCGCCAACTTCGTCATCCACCGCACCTTCACCGCCCGCGTCGACGGGGAGGTGGACGCGGCCGCGCGCGCCGCCTTCGGCCGCCTGCTGGCCGGTGAGCAGGGCGCGTACTGGACGTTCCTGGTGCACACCGGCACGCGGACCCTGGTCGGCGCGTCCCCGGAACGGCACGTCAGCGTCGAGGCGGGGCTCACCATGATGAACCCGATCAGCGGCACCTTCCGGCACGGCGACGGCGGTGATCTGGCCGAGTTCCTCCGCGATCCGAAGGAGATCGAGGAGCTCTACATGGTGCTGGACGAGGAGCTGAAGATGATGGCCGCGGTCGCCGAGCGCGGCGGCCAGGTGATCGGCCCGTACCTCAAGCAGATGGCCCATCTCACCCACACCGAGTACCTGCTGGCCGGTCGCGGCACGCTGGACGTGCGCGACGTGCTGCGCGAGACGATGTTCGCCCCGACGGTCACCGGCAGCCCGATCGAGAACGCCTGCCGGGTGATCGCCCGGCACGAGCGTCGTGGCCGCGGCTACTACGCCGGCGTGCTGGCGCTGCTCGGCCACGACGCCGAGGGCCGGCAGACGCTGGACGCGCCGATCTTGATCCGCACGGCGGAGTTCGCGCCGGACGGGACGCTGCGGGTGCCGGTCGGCGCGACGCTGGTGCGGCACTCGACCGCGGCCGGGGAGGTCGCCGAGACGCACACCAAGGCCGCCGGGGTGCTGGCCGCGCTGGGCGTGCGGCCCGGCCGGGATCGGGTGACGCCGCCCGAGATCGACACGCCGGAGGTCGCCGAGGCGCTCGCCGCCCGCAACGTCGACCTGGCGCGCTTCTGGCTGGACGAGCGCACGCCCGACCAGGCGGTCCTCGCCGGACGGTCGGCGTTGATAGTGGACGGTGAGGACACCTTCACCGCGATGCTGGCGCACCAGCTGCGCAGTCTCGGCCTGGACGTGACGGTCACCCCGTACCCGGAAATGGGTTTGATCTCGCAGGATCTCGTCATCGCCGGCCCGGGGCCGGGAGACCCGTCGGCCGCCGATCCCAAGATGGCCTATCTGCGCGGGCTGCTGACCGGCCTGCTCGCCGCGCGGCGTCCGGTGCTCGGCGTCTGCCTCGGCCATCAGCTTTCAATGTTCAAAGCCTTCTGAGTGCTTTATTTGGTATTCTAAGCCTTGAT
>NZ_JBFAZH010000798.1:0-3654 GCF_040681735.1 Actinoplanes sp. NPDC051633
TGCCGAGGCCAGCCCCGGAGGGGCCCGGGTTCTCCGCCCTGGCCGAAGGCTCAGCGGCCGGAAGCGGCACAGCTTCTCCGCCCTTGCCGAAGGCTCAGCGGCCGGCAGCAGCACAGCCCTGAAGGGCCGGCGGCAGCGGACCGCCGGCCCACCGCCCGGGAGGAGGGCGGAGCCAGAGGGTGGGTGGCCGGGACCGTCCGCTGGACGACGGGCGGACCCGGCCACCCAGTGGGGATGGGGTGGGACATGACGGCGCCACGGGGACATGCGGCATCCGCCACCAACCCGGCTGGGCCGGCCGGGCGTCTATCGGGGCAACAACAAGGCTTCTGACACTGGCAACTCAGACCCGGCAGGGGCCACATCAACCGGGGCGAACCCTGACCCGGCTGCGACCGGAGCAAAGGTCCACTCCGGCCTCGACCCGGCAGCCGCCGGAGCAAAGGCACCCGACCCGGTCGGAGCGAGACCCTTCGGCCCGGTAGCCGCCGGATCAAACGCCCCGGACCCGGCAGCGACGGAAGACCCGGCCGCGGCGGCAGCGACGGAAGACCCGGTCGCCGCGGCAGCGACGGAAGGCTCGGATCCCGACGAGCCCGCCGTCGAAGGAGCGGCCGGCGGGTCGCCCCACCGGCGCGAGCCATAACGCGGCTCGCTCACCAAAGGCCGGTCACCGCGGGCCCGCCGATCCGCCGCCGGGCTGAAAAAGAACAGACCCGACAGCTCGAGCCCGACCGGTGGCGGCCGCAGGAACAGAAAGGACAGCAGCCGGCGCCGCCGGCTCATGCGGCCACCGGCTCGACCACGCGGAAGCCGCGCGCCCGGACGGCGTCGGCCACCCGGCTCAGCTCCGCGTCCACCTCGCACAGCGCGGCGGACAGCTCGGCCAGATGATCGTTGAGTGCGACGTCATCCCACCCGGAGACGTCCACATCCACCAGCGCGCTGACGGCCGCTCGGAGCCGCGTGATCAATTCATTCGAACGCATGTTCGAATCCTATCAGGATTGATCACTCGAGCAAGCCGAGATCACCCATCCGTGTCCGGAATTCCGCAGCCGCCGTCGAGGGCGGCGCGGCGGCCGCCACGAAGCCGTCGGGACGCACGAGATACAGCAGGTCAGGGCGCAGCGGCGAGGTTTCGGGCGGCGGTGCGAACCCGTGGAACGGCAGGTCGAGAGAGGGCGGCGGCGTGGCACCGTACCCATGGACCTGCCATTGCAGTGACTTGAGCACCTCGAAGTTGTCTCCGGTCCACGGGAGACGCCGCCCCACGACGTCATCGCGTGCGTCAGTGCCGGGCGTGCGGTAGCGGATGCGGATCTGGGACACATACTCGAAGAAGGGCAGCCGCGGCACCGCTCGCACCCCGATCGGCGCGGCCAGCGGGACCACCAGGGTGCGGGCCAGGCGCATCAGCGGCCGCTGTGAGGTCACCAGGCCGAAGAGACGGTCCGTCGTGTTCACCAGGACGCGGGCGACCGGTCGGCGCTCCACCTCGTACCGGTCGAGCCAGGCGTCGGTCGCCCGCCCGCGCAGCACGTCGGCCAGCTTGAAGGCCAGGTTGTGCGCGTCCTGCAGGCCGGTGTTCATGCCCTGGCCGCCGACCGGCGAATGCACGTGCGCCGCGTCGCCGGCCAGGAAGAACGGCCCGTCGCGGAAGCGGTCGGCGATCCGGTGGTGCACGCGGTAGGTGGCGAACCATCGACTGTCGCCCCAGGTCACCGCGAAGTTGCGCTTGAGCCGCGGCCGGATGTCGTCCTCGGTCACGTCGGCGTCCTCGACCAGGCCGATCAGCCGCCAGTTGCCGCGACCGGCCATCGGGAACGCGAGCAGGAACTCGGGCCCGGCCGGCCGCACGTTGATCGCGTTCTCCACCAGGCCGGCTCCGGCGCTCACGTCGATCACGTAGAAGCGGTGCGGGTTCGTCACCCCGGCAAAGTCGATCTTGCGGGACTCGCGGACCACCGAAGCCGCCCCGTCCGCGCCCACGCAGAACCGCGCCCGCACCGTCTCGCCGCCGATCCGGGCCTCCACGCCGCCGTCGGCCTCGGTCACCGACTCGACGGCCGCACCCCATCGCACCTGGCCGCCGAGCTCGCGCAGATGCCGGTCGAGAATCCGCTCGTTGCGGCTCTGTTCCAAAATCTCGATCCATGGATACGCGGTGAGGCCCGCGCCGGCCGCCCCGAGAGGGATGCGGCCGAACACCCGCGGCCCGAAACCGGGCGCCAGCGCGGTGGCCCGACCGGCCTGCCGCATCACCTCGTCGCCCACGCCGAGCTGGTCGTAGATCTCGAGGCTGCGCGCCTGCACCACGAGTGCCCGCGACTGGCGCGTCGGCCCCTCCTTGCCGTCGGCCACCAGCACGTCCACGCCCAGCCGGGTCAGCCAGTTGGCCAGCATCAACCCGGTCGGGCCCGCGCCGGCGACCAGCACCTCGCAGGAGCGCATGTCAGGCGCCGATCTCTCCGACGTTGCGCAGCAGCAGGGCCTCGGCCAGGCAGACCCGGGCGAACTCGCCGAGGTGCAGGCTCTCGTCCGGGGCGTGCGCGCCGGAATGCGGATCCTCCACTCCGGTCACCAGGATTGCCGCCTCGGGGAACAGCTCCTGGAAGGTGGCGATGAACGGGATTGACCCGCCGACGCCCATGTCGACCGGCGCGACACCGTCCCACGCGGTGCGGAAGGCGGCGCGGGCCGCGTCGTAGGCCGGGCCGGTCGCGTTGATGACGCACGGGTTGCCGTCGGCCTCCAGGGTCACCTCGAGGTGCGCGCCCCACGGCACGTACTTCTCCAGGTGGGCGCGGACCGCCGCGTACGCCGACTTGGGGTCGTCGCCCGGCGCCAGGCGGATGCTCAGCTTGGCGCGGGCGGACGGCTGCAACGCGTTTGCCGCCTCGAGCGTGCGCGGCGCGTCGATGCCGAGCACCGAGATCGACGGCTTGGTCCAGATCCGGTCGGTGATGGTGCCGCCGCCGGTCATCCGGACGCCGTCGAGCATGCCCGCTTCCCGCCGGAACCGGTCCTCCGGGTAGTCCACCGACGCGCCCTCGCGGCCGATCAGTCCGTCGACCGCGGGCTCGCCGTCGTCGTCGTGCAGGGTCGCCAGGAGCCGGGCCAGCACGGTCAGCGCGTCGGGCACCGGCCCGCCGAACATGCCGCTGTGCACCGCGTTGCGCAGCGTCCGCACCTCGACGAAGCAGTTGACCAGGCCGCGCAGCGAGGTGGTGAGGGCCGGCACGCCGATGTCCCAGTTGCCGGAGTCGGCGATCACGATGACGTCGGAGCGCAGCTGCTCGCGATAGGTGGCGAGGATCTCGTCGAGGGAGTCCGACCCGTACTCCTCCTCACCCTCGGCGAAGACGACCACGCCGACCGGCAGGTCGTCGCCGAAGGCGCGCAGCGCCGCCACGTGCGCCATCACGCCGGCCTTGTCGTCGGCCGCGCCGCGCCCGTAGAGCCGGCCGTCACGCTCGACCGGCTCGAACGGGTCACTGGTCCACAGCGCCGGATCGCCGGCCGGCTGCACGTCGTGGTGGGCGTAGAGCAGCACCGTCGGCGCGCCGGGCGGCGCCTGACGGATGCCGATGACGGCCGGCTGACCACCCCCGCAGACGACGATCTGCGTGTCGAGGCCGCAGCCGCGCAGCA
>NZ_JBFAZH010000799.1:0-3643 GCF_040681735.1 Actinoplanes sp. NPDC051633
GGTCGGCGCGATCCTCGGCGGCCTGGCCGGGATGCGGTTCCACCGCAAGGTCGACAAGGCCGGCCTCGGCCACTGATCCTCGGCCACACAACCCGCAATTTCACGTCACAGGACGTACATCCGTGCGCCCTCAGTTCCTCCCTGCCCGCCGGACGATCCCGTGCCGGCGGGTGCACCGAGCGAAAGGAACCACCATGATCACCCAGAACGACATCCAGCGGCTCTCCGGCACCGACGTTTACACCACCGACGGCGACAAGATCGGCTCCGTCGGCCAGGTGTACCTCGACGACCAGAGCGGCGCCCCCGAGTGGGTAACGGTCAAGACCGGCCTGTTCGGCACCAAGGAGTCCTTCGTACCCCTGGACCGGGCCACCTTCAACGGTGACCGGATCGAGGTGCCGTTCGGCAAGGACAAGGTCAAGGACGCGCCGAGCATGGACGCCGACGGTGATCTGAGCCCGGCCGAGGAGGACAAGCTCTACACCCACTACGGCCTGTCCTCGTCCGGTGGACGGCTGACCGGCACCGGCGACGACAGCACGCGCGACCGCGACGCCACATACCGCCAGGACAGCGGCCACGACACCTCCGGCCCGTCGACCGACGACGCGATGACCCGTTCCGAGGAGCGGCTGGTCGCCGGCACCCGCACCGAAGAGGCCGGCAAGGCGCGGCTGCGCAAGCACGTCGTCACCGAGCAGGAGCAGGTCACCGTCCCGGTCACCCGCGAAGAGGTGACTCTCGACCGCGAGCCGATCACCGACGCCAACGTCGGCCGCGCGCTCGACGGCCCGACCATCTCCGAGGAGGAGCACGAGGTCACCCTGCACGCCGAGCGGCCCGTCGTGGACACCGAGGCCGTGCCGGTCGAGCGGGTCCGCCTCGGCAAGGAGACCGTCACCGATGAGGAGAGCGTCAGCGGTGAGGTTCGCAAGGAGCAGATCGAGTTCGACGGCCCCGAGGGCCGCGGGCGCACCGACCGCTGAGCAAGGCCACCGGCCACCGGCCGCCGCCCGGCATTGCATTTACGCATCTCGACGTATGGTCGATCTCATGGCCATGATGCGCAGGGCTTTGTCGGCGGCGGCCGACACCCGACGGCGGCGCGATCGGCGCGGTCACCTCCGGGTGACGACCTCGACGTGCCCGGAGACGGTCAGGCGCCGAGGAGCTTGGCCTTCGCCGCCTCGAACTCCTCGCGGGTGAGCAACTCGAGCTCGATCAGGCGGGCGAGCTTGGTGAGCTCGTCGGCCACCGAACCCTCGTGCGACGGAACCGGCCCGCGGCCGATCGCCTCGTCCACCGCGGCGCGCAGCATCTCGAAGGACGGGGCCTGCCGCTTGGTGAAGACCACCGCGTTCTCGTCGTTGGCCGCACCGGCCGCCGACGGGCCGACGCCCGGGAACAGGAAGCGGATGTAACCGCTGACGACCGGCCCGGCCGGTCGAACCTCGACGGACGAGATGTCGGCGATCGCGATCCGCTTCGCGGGCCGGCCGGTCGTCAGGCGGGACAGGCCGGTCCTGGTGATGGTGACGAACTCCCCGTCGAACACGACGGTTCCGGTCTGACCGCGTGCCTCTGTGCGGATCATGCATTCCTCCCGGCGACGATGGCGCACAGAAGACCCTAACGTCGCCGGGGGCGACGAGGAGCACGAGCACACCCGCGACGTCCGACAGCTCGGGTCGGTGCGCCAAACACGAAGTCGGCTTGTGGAACATGCACCATCTGTCTACCGGCGACCTTTCTGCCGGTGACGTAGAGGTTCCGTGTCGTTACACCGAGATGTAGCGTTCTGGATATGTGGGGCGTCGCCGATTCCCATTGATCAGCGGCATTGTCCGAGCCGATTTCCTCCGGCTTCCTTTTTCGACCAAGCGCGGTTCTGGGAAGGGAGTCCTCATGGCCGGTGTCGCCACGAAGCCGCCTGCTGCGGACGACCAGCGGGCCGGACGCGAACCGCTGATCGGCCGCGGGATGGTCGTGCTGTTCATCGCGCTGATCGGCTGCTTCACCGCCTGGGGTGTGGCGGCGGACCTGACCACGCCGATGGTGGCCGGCTTCAAACGCATCTTCGACATGAGCACGTTCCAGGCGTCGCTGGTCCAGCTGGCCTACTTCGGAGCGTATTTCCTGCTGGCGCTGCCCGCCGCCTTCATCAATCAGCGCTTCGGCTACAAGGTGGGAATCCTGACCGGGCTGGGCCTGGCCGCGCTGGGCGCGTTCGCGTTCTATCCGGCCAGCAAGATCATGACTTACGAGGCGTTTCTGGTGGCGCTGTTCGCGATCGCCGCCGGTTGCTCGATCCTGGAGACCTCGGCGAATCCGTACGTGCTGTCACTCGGCCCGGAGAAGACGGCCACCCGGCGCCTGAATTTCGCGCAGGCGTTCAACCCGGTGGGAACGAACATCGGCGTCCTGCTCGCCTCCACCCTCATCCTGCCCAAGCTCGCCGACCCGGTGGACATCGGATCTCTGTCGCCGGCCGAGCTGCACACGATCCGCGCCGGCGAGCTCGGTGCGGTGATGGGCCCGTACCTCGGCCTCGGCTTCGTGCTGCTGCTGATCGCCGTCGCGATCGCCAGCCAGAAGGCGCCGCCGATCGTCGAGGAGTTCCCCGACGCCGAGCCGGGTGACAGCCGCACCGGGAGCCTGTTCGCGGTTCTGTGGCGCAGCAAACGCTACCGGTACGGCGTCGTGGCGCAGTTCTTCAACGTCGCGGCTCAGGTGTGCACCTGGACCTATCTGATCCAGTACGTGCAACAGGCCCTCGGCGGCAGCCTGCAGAAGGGCGGCGCCTATCTGCAGGCGAGCCTGCTGGTGTTCCTGGTCTCCCGGTTCGTGATGACGTGGCTGATCGGCCGCGTACGGGCGACGAAGGTGCTCACCGTCCTGGCGTTCCTGGCCGTCCTGCTGTGCGCCTTCGCGATGGTCAGCCCCAACCTGGCCGGCGTGATCGCCCTCGTGGCGGTGTCCTTCTGCCTGTCGCTGATGTTCCCGACGATTTACGGCGTCGCCCTGGAGGGCCTCGGCCCCGCCACGAAGTTCGGCGCCGCGGGGCTCGTGATGGCCATCGTCGGCGGCGCCATCATGCCGCTGATCCAGGGCAAGCTCGTCGACTCGACCAGCGCGGCGATCTCGTTCGTCGTACCCGCCGTCTGCTTCGTGGTCGTCGGCCTCTACGCCCTCTACGATCTGTTCGCCCGGCCGGCCACGCATGCCACGGCCTCGGCGGGCACGTCCACCGGGAGCGCGTCATGACGGGCCGGTCGAACGGCCGGTGGCGCGCGCTCGTGGCCGCCGCGCTGACCATGACGCTCGCGGTGAGCGCCTGCGGCGGCGACGAGCCGACCAGCGCGACCAAGGACACCGACCGGCTCGAGGTCATGTCCTGGTGGACCTCCGGATCGGAGGCGGCGGCCCTGAACACGTTGCTGACCGCCTTCCGGGACACCAACCCCGGCGTCGAGCCGGTCAACGCGGCGGTGGCCGGCGGCGCCGGCTCCCAGGCCATCGTGGCGCTGGCGAAACGGCTGCAGGCGGGCGACCCGCCGGACGTCTGGCAGACCTTCGCCGGCAAGTCGGTCCAGGGCTACGCGGAGCGCGGCACCGTCCGCGACGTCTCCTCGGTGCTGAC
>NZ_JBFAZH010000800.1:0-3640 GCF_040681735.1 Actinoplanes sp. NPDC051633
AGTGGTGTTCTGTTCCGATCGTCCTGGGGCCGCGACGGTCGTCGCGGTGCTCTTCGGCCTGCTGACCCTCGGCGTGCTGGGGCTGTCCGCCCGCACGCCGGCCCCGCCCGGCGAATACTGCTTCCTGCTGATGTGCTCGATGACCGGCGGCGTGGTGGTCGGTTACGCCGGCGACCTGGTGACGCTGATCGTCGGCCTGGAGACCCTGACCCTCCCGTTGTATGTCCTGGTCGGACTGCGCCGGACCGCCACGGCGTCCGCGTCGGCGGTGACCTTCTTCCTGGTGAGCGTCATCTCGACGGCGATCGCGCTGATGGGCGCGGCGTTGCTCTTCGCCGCCACGGGCCGCCTGCACCTGACCGAGCTGGTGAACGACCCGTCGCCGCTGTCGACCGTCGGTGTCGCCCTCATCGTGATCGGCTTCGCGTTCAAGGTGGCGGCGGTCCCGCTGCACGCCTGGGCGCCGCCCACCTACGACGGCGCCCCGATCCCGGTGGCGGCGTACCTGTCCACCGCCTCGAAGCTGGGCGGCGTGGTGGCGCTGGCGGCGATCGTCACGCGCCTGGACACGGGCCCGCTCCTGGCGATCCTGGCGGTGCTCACGATGACGGTGGGCAACCTGGTGGCGCTGCGCCAGACCCGGATGGTCCGCCTGCTGGCGTGGAGCTCGGTGGCGCAGGCGGGCTACATCCTGGCGCCGCTGGCCGCGGGCGCGGCCGGAGTGACGGCGGCGCTGGCGTACGCGGCGTTCTTCGTGGCGCTGGAGTTCGTCGCCTTCGCGGTGATCGTGTCGCTGCTGCCGCCGACGGCCGACGGCGGCGAGATCTCGTCCTACCGGGGAGTGGCCCGCCGCTCGCCATGGCAGGCGGCGGCGCTGGTCCTGGCCTTTGCGGGCCTGGCCGGCCTGCCGCCGGGCCTGGCGGGCCTGTTCGCCAAGGTCACCATCGTGGACGCGCTGATCGACACGGGCTGGACCTGGCTGGCGGCGGTGGTGGCGATCAACGCGGTGATCGCGCTGGCCTATTACATCCGCACGGCGGCGATCCTCTACGCATCGCCGCCGGGCGTGGCGGTGGCCGACCTGCGCCTGCCGAAGCTCCCGGTCCCCTGGCCGGTGGCGACGGTGCTGATCGTCGCGGCGGCCCTGACGGCGGCGCTGGGCTTCGCCCCGCAGCTCCTCTTCAACGCCCTCACCTGAGCGCGTCGCCGAGTTATCCACAGGCCCCGATCGACGGCCGCCGACCGTGGGAAACTTGGTGCCGCAGTAAGGGGAGGAGTTGAGCGCCGATGTCCAGCAACACTGAGCCGGTGCCCCGCAGGCCCAAGCGCGTTCCGGCCGCGGAGTTGGCCCGCCAACAGGGCGTCCGTCCGATCAAGGACGTCCGGGACTTGGCCCGTCCAGATTTGTTCGAGACCGACGAAGAGTTGGACGAGTTCCTCGCCGACCTGTATGCCTCGCGGCGTGCAGACACCGCATGAGCTTGGTCGTCCTGGACACCGACGTGGCGTCGGCGATCCTGCGCGGTCGACTGCCTGATCGGCTTCGCGCCAGGCTCACCGGCAAGACTTCGTGCATCACGCTGATCACGCTGGGCGAGCTGACCACGTGGACCGTCATCCGGAGCTGGGCTCCGCGCAAGTTGGCTGAGCTCGCGCATTGGCGGGCGGGAGTGTCGGTTCTGCCGTTCGATGAGCAGGTCGCTACGACCTGGGGACTTCTCCAAGCGAACGCACAGCTCCGCGGACGCTCGCGGCCGGTGAACGACACGTGGATCGCGGCATCTTGCCTGGTTGAGCGGCTGCCGCTCGCCACCTTCAACACCAAGGATTTCCTCGACTTCGCCGAGCACCACGGATTACGTCTCTTCGATGTCTCCTGACCGTGGTGATCCACTACATACAGCGACTTCTCAGCTACTTCCGGATGAATTCACTGGTGGTCGATGTTCTCTAGGAGTGCGGGCCTACCGGCTCGCATCCCGAAGGAGTACATGTGCACCGCCATCACAACGGCCTCAAAACGGCCGCTCTGCTTGGTCTGCTCACCGCGATCATCCTGGCCCTGGGCTACTGGCTCGGGGGCAGCGGCGGCCTGGTGTTCGCCGTCGTCCTTTCGCTGGCGATCAACGCCGGCAGCTATTTCTTCTCCGACAAGCTCGCCCTGCGGGCCATGCGGGCGCAACCCGTCACCGAGGCCGAGTTCCCTGCTCTGCACCAGATCGTCCGCGAGCTGGCGACAGAGGCCGGCCAGCCGATGCCGCGCCTCTACGTCTCGCCGTCCATGCAGCCGAACGCCTTCGCGACCGGCCGCAACCCGCAGCACGCCGCGGTCGCCGTCACCGTCGGGATCACCCGGATCCTCGACCGGCGTGAGCTTCGCGGCGTGATCGGCCACGAGCTGTCGCACGTCTACAACCGGGACATCCTGATCTCGAGCGTGGCCGCGGCACTGGCCGGCATCGTCACCATGGTCGCGCAGCTCGCGATCTTCCTGCCGCTCGGCGGTGGTGACGACGAGGACGGTCCCAACCCGGCCTCCCTGCTGCTGATGCTGATTCTCGGCCCGCTGGCCGCGACGATCATCCAGCTGGCGATCAGCCGGAACCGCGAGTTCCAGGCGGACGCCTCCGGCGCGACGCTGACCCGCGACCCGCTGGCCCTGGCCAGCGCCCTCGAGAAAATCCACTACGGTGCGCAGCGGCTGCCGCTGCCGGCGCAGGGTCAGCTGACCAGCGCGGCGCACCTGATGATCGCCAACCCGTTGCGGGGCGGCGGCATCGCGTCGCTCTTCTCGACGCACCCGCCGATGGGCGAGCGCATCAAGCGCCTGCACCAGCTGGCGGCCATCACGGGCAACGCCGCGGTGCGGTGATCCCCGCCATATTTCCTGTGTGTTACCACGCCCCCGGCACATAACGTCGGGGGCGTGACCGCGCTTCGTCAGTACCTTGCCGTCTGGCAGTTGCCCGGAGCGAAGGTCATGTTGATCGTCGGGATCATCGCCCGCCTGGGCATCGGCATGACCCCGCTGGCACTTCTGCTGCTGGTCGAGGAGGCCACCGGCCGTTATGCCGCGGCGGGCCTGGCGGGCGGCGTCTACGCGATCGCCGGCGCCGTGCTCAGCCCGGTCGCCGGCCGGCTCGCCGACCGCGTCGGGTCTCGCCCGGTGTTGTTGATCACCGCGATCGTCCACCCACTGGCGCTGGCCGGGCTGCTGCTCATCGCCCGTGGGGGAGGGGACGCGCTGCCGCTGATCGTCGTCGCTTCCGCGGTGGCCGGCGCCACCTATCCACCGTCCACCGCGGCGATCCGCCGGGCCTGGACCGACATGACCGGCGTGAGCAGTGGGCAGCACGCGCTGCGCCAGGCCGCGCTGGCCGCCGAGACGTCCCTGTTCGAGCTCGTGTTCGTGGCCGGGCCGATGCTCGTCGCGGCGCTCATCGTGATCACCGGCGGCCCGGCCGCCGCGATCATCGCCGCGGCTGCCGCGACGCTGGCCGGTACGGTCGTGATCGCCCGGGTGCCGGTGATGCACCGGCGGCATCGCGCGCCGGGCGAGTCGGCGCGCGGTCTCGGGCCGCTGCGCAGCCGTGGCTTCCCCACCCTGCTGATCGGCGTCTTCGCGCTGGGCATCGCGTTC
>NZ_JBFAZH010000801.1:0-3629 GCF_040681735.1 Actinoplanes sp. NPDC051633
GCAAGCCCGGCGGACACGACGAAGCCCCGGCTGCCCTGAGTGCGGGAATAGCCGGGGCTCTCGTCAGTCCTTCCTCAGTCTTTCGACGCGTCTGCCTTCTGCAGCATGAAGTCGGCCATGACGTCCTGCGCGGCTTCGACCATATGTCCGCCGTTGGCCGTCCTGCAGCCGGCGGCCTCCGCAGCCGCCAGAAACGGTGTCACGCCGTGCCCGGCGATCACATCGCCCACGAACATGGACGAGGTCAGCAGCGCCGGATCGACGGGGAGCGGGTCGCCGTCCTCCATGCCCAAGGGAGTCGCGTTGCACACCAGATCGCAGCCGGTGGGATCCGGCGGCCCAACGTTGACCCGCCCCTGGCCGAGATCCTTGAGCAGGTCCCGCAGTGTGGAGACGCGCGCCGCATCGGCGTCATGGACGATCAGTTCGCGGGCCCCGGCCTCCAGCATGGCGATGGCGATCGCGCTGCCCGCGCCGCCCGCTCCGAGGAGGAGTACCCGCGCACCCTGAGGCTGGGCTCCGTGGTCCTTCTGCGCCTTCACGAAGGCCAGTCCGTCGAGCATGTCGCCGTGCCAGGTCCCGTCCGGATTGCGGCGGACGACGCTCACGACCCCGAGCATCCTGGCGCGCTCAGAACTCGCGGCGCAGTGGGCGAACGCAGCGAACTTGTGCGGCATGGTGACCAAGATGCCGTCCACATTCCGCGCGGCCGTGAGACCCGCCATGACAGCGTCGAGGTCACCGGCCGGCACCTGCATCGGAACACAGATGCCGTTGAAGCCGCGCTCCCCGAAGGTGCGGGTGAGGCGCATCGGAGACTCGACGTACTTGATGGGATCTCCGATGATCGGGAACAGCCGCGTCGCACCACTGAGATGGTCGAACATGTCGATCCCTGCCTCTACTTGTCTCCGGCCTTCCATACCATCACGCATCTTGCCCGCGCGACGCTGCGAGGTTGCGCGGCAAGTCCGGCCTCCGGCGGGCAGGGCCTCCGGCCCTACGACCCGGATATGGCCCTCCGGCGGCCGGGGCTCCGCCAGCGCCAGCTGTGTGCGGATGCGCTACAGCCGTCAAGGGCGCAGGGGTCCCGCCAGGAGATCGAATAGCGGCTGGGCTATCCAGTTCCCGACAATTCCCAGCGCGAAGCCGACCAGCGCCCACAATGCGTTCGGCGAGATCCGCTCCTTGCGCCCCCGCTCTACCTTTCGGATCGCGAGATAGAGGTCGATGACGTCCTGTTGCGAGTGGCGCAGGCCAGCTTGGTTGCGCCGGAGCTCGTCGCGCTGACTCTTGATCTTTTCCGCCAGTTGTTCGGCCAGTTCAGGCGTTGGCGGGACGGAAGCCGGTGACGGGTCGGCCAGCCAGCCTCGGTGGAGGCCTCGCGCGCTCGTCAATAGGCCCACCCCGCCGGCTACCAAACCCAGGAAGAGCGGCTCCGCCATCGCCCGAACCGCCGGCAGTGGTGTCCAGCTAAGAATGACCACGACCAGCGCCGCAACGAGAGTGGCGCGGCCCGCCGCAAGGAGGAGCCGGCGGAGACCCTGCAACCTTGCCCGGACGGCCGCGTCGGCGAGGCCGAAGGTGGCCAGTTCCCGTTGCGCGGTTCGGACTGTTGTCACCGATTCGACCGTTGCCCCTACGGCGAGCGCGAAGACCGTCACCGCGTGCAGCGGCGGGTCCGTGGCCGTCCCGGCCTCGCTGGGCGGCAGGAATGTGCTGATGACGGTCGTTGTCACCCAGCCGGCAGTCGCCACGGCGGCGGCGATCAGGAATCGCCGCACGAGGCGCAGCTCTTCGTGGTGCACCGGAGCGTTCACCCATGGATTAAACAACGGTCCACTACCGACCGTTTGTCAGTTTTATGACGTAGACGCAGGTTGAGCGCGTGACCTTGCGCGACGGCGTTGATTGGATGCTGGAGTTGGTGGGGTGGTGGCTGGTTGGTCCATGAAGTGACCCCTATCGTCCGGACACCTGGATCTGTGTCAGAGACTCGTGGTGGTTCTTCTCGTAGGCGGCAGGGCTGAGGTTACCCAGCCGGCTGTGTCGGCGGCGAGGGTTGTAGAAGCCCTCGATGTAGGAGAACACCTCCATCTCCAGTTCGTGTCGTGACGGCCAGGCACGGGTGTAAATCAGTTGGGTCTTCAGGGTGGCGAAGAAGGTCTCGGCCATGGCGTTGTCGAAGCAGTCCGCGACCGAGCCCATCGAGGCCAGCACGCCGCAGGAACGTAGGGTGCGGCCGAACTCGAACGACGTGTATTGGGTGAATTCCATCGGTCGTCGCAACACCTCGAGTATGGAGGTGTCGATGGGCCGGCCCGCGGGTTGGATGAAGGCGTTGAAGGGCAGGGCGCCGATGAAGTCGCCTGGGCATCCGACGCATCGGCGGGAAGTCGAGCGCATGTTCTGGCGTCAGATTGCGGGAGGTCTCAGCAGCGAGGACGCCGCGGTCGCGGTCGGCGTGTCGCCGGTGGCTGGAAGCCGATGGTTCCGCGAGCGTGGCGGCATGCCGTTGTTCATGATCCGCCCGCTCGCCGGCCGGTATTTGTCTTTTGCGGAACGGGAAGAGATCGCCATGCTCAAGAGCGAGGGCCTCGGGGTCAGAGAGATCGGCGCGTTGAAGCGTGAACTGGTCGCCTGTCTGCGCACCGGCCGTGCTTTTGCGGGTGCCGCGGCCACGTGCCCGGCAGCGTCGCGATGGCATGGTCACGCCCGAGGTGATGATCAGCGAACGGCCCGCCGACGCCGACGACCGCGCCGTTCCGGGTCATTGGGAGGGAGACCTCATCATCGGGTTGGACAGGTCCGCGATCGGCACACTGGTCGAGCGGACGACCCGTTTCACGATGCTGCTGCATCTGCCTCGCATGGAGGGTCACGGCGTCGAGCCGCGGGTGAAGAACGGCCCAGCGTTGGCCGGACGCGGCGCACAGGCTGTCCGCGACGCGATCGCCGCCACGATCACCACGCTGCCCGATCAGCTCCGGCGGACACTCACGTGGGACCGAGGGAAAGAACTCGCCCAGCACGCTCAGCTGACCATCGACACCGGCGTTCAGGTCTACTTCGCCGATCCGCACAGCCCGTGGTAGCGAGGCACGAACGAAAACACCAACGGTCTGCTCCGCCAGTATTTCCCCAAAGGCACCGACCTGGCCCGCTGGAACCGCGACGAACTCGACGCAGTAGCCGCCACTCTTAATAGCCGGCCACGCAAGACACTCGGCTGGAAGACGCCCGCCGAAGCCATGAACGAACAGCTACTCTCCCTTGAAAGCACCGGTGTTGCGACGACCGGTTGAGTCTGGGCAATACACCAGCTGGGCGTTCGGTCACCGGCTCCGCACGGCCGGGCTGCTCGGCTCGATGGGCTCCATCGGCGACTGCTTCGACAATTCAATGGTCGAGTCGTTCTTCGGTTCGATGCAGCTCGAGCTCCTCGACCGGCAGCACTGGCACACCCGCCAGGAACTGGCCAACGCGATCTTCGAGTGGATAGAAGCCTGGTACAACCCCCGCCGGCGCCATTCGGCGCTTGGCGATCTCTCACCCGTCGACTACGAACGACACCACACCCCGGCCGCTACCGCGGCCTGACCATCACACCAGAGCCGTCCGGGAAACCG
>NZ_JBFAZH010000802.1:0-3625 GCF_040681735.1 Actinoplanes sp. NPDC051633
CACCCGGGGCGCCGGCACCTCGCTCGCGGGTGTGCTGCGGCAGGCCGGGACGGTGGTCACCGAGGCCGGGGCGGTGCGGCCGGTCGCGCCCGAGGTCGCGCGGGTGGCCGCGGGTCTGGTCGGCGACGCGGGGCGGGCATCGATCGTCTACCGCCCGGACGGGGTGCGGGTGCTCGTGCAGTCCTCGTCGTGGGTCGAGCCGCCCAAGATCGCCGGGGGAGAGGTCACGCTGGAGAAGGTGCGCGGCTGGGGTGTCCTGTTGCGCGCCGATCTTCCGTACGCGATGCCCGAAACGCCCTTCACCCCGCGCGAGACCGACGTCCTGGAGTTCCTCCGGCAGGGCCTCACCTACCGCGAGATCGCCACCCGGCTGGCGCTGTCGCCGAAGACGGTGGAGAAGCACGTCGGCGCGATCATGCGCAAGACCGGCGCGTCGAACCGGACCGCGGCCGTGGTGACGGCGCTGGACAACGGCTGGCTGGGCATGGGGGATTCACCCCATACCCGGACCGGGGGACCCGTGGCTTGACTGGGCGCATGCCCGTCGTGCCCATGAAGGAGATCCTCGACCGCGCCCTCGCCGAGCGCTACGGCGTCGGCGCCTTCAACATCATCAACGACCTGAGCATCGAGGCGGTCCTCGCCGTGGCCGTCGAGGAACGCGCCCCGGTCATCCTGCAGACCTCCGTCAAGACCGTGAAGCAGTACGGCCGCGACCAGCTCTTCGGCATCTTCCAGGCGCTGATGCGCGGCGTCGACGTGCCGGTCACCCTGCACCTCGACCACTGCCCCGACCGCGCGGTCATCTCCGACTGCCTGGCCGGCGGCTGGAACTCGGTGCTGTTCGACGCGCACGAGCTGGACGTCGCCGAGAACCTGCGGCAGACCACCGAGGTGGTCGCCGAGGCGCGGAAGACCGGCGCGCACGTGGAGGGCGAGATCGAGGGGATCCAGGGCGTCGAGGACGACATCGGCTCGGACGAGGCTTCGAAGATCCAGTCGCTGGAGGTGGCGGTCGACTTCATCCGGAGCACCGGCGTCGACTGCTTCGCGCCGGCCATCGGCAACGCGCACGGCCAGTACAAGCAGGCGCCGACGCTGGACGCGCAGCGGGTCAGCGACCTGGTCGCCGCGACCGGCGTGCCGATGGCCCTGCACGGCGGCACCGGCCTGTCCGACGAGCAGTTCACCGACCTCATCGCACGCGGCTGCGCCAAGGTCAACATCTCGACCGCGCTCAAGGAGAGCTTCATGAAGTCGGGGCTCGAGTCGCTGCAGGACGCGGCCGAGCGCCGGAAGTGGGACCCGCCGACGCTGTTCAAGCACCAGCGGGCCGCGGTGATGGAGATGGCGCGGCAGCACATCCGGCTCTTCGGCGGCGCGGGGCGGGCGTGGTGAAGGGGCGGGCGCTGGTCTTCGACTGCGACGGGGTGCTCGCCGACACCGAGCGCTACGGCCATCTGCCGGCCTTCAACGCCACCTTCGAGCGGTTCGGCCTGCCGGTGCGGTGGAGCGAGCAGGAGTACGGCGAGAAGCTGCGGATCGGCGGCGGCAAGGAGCGGATGGCCAGCCTGTTCGAGGACCCCGCTTTCGCTTCGGCGGTCGGCGGCTCCGACCGTACCCAACTGCTCTCGACCTGGCACAAGGCGAAGACCGCGGCGTTCAAGAAGCTGGTGGCCGAAGGCCGCATCCCGCCCCGTCCGGGCATTGCCCGGATCATCGAGGCGGCGCTCGCGGAGGGCTGGACCGTCGCGGTGGCGTCGACGTCGGCGGAGGAGTCGGTGCGCGCGGTGCTGCAGAACGCGGTCGGCTCGCTGATCGAGAAGATCCCGGTCTTCGCCGGTGACGTGGTGCCGGCCAAGAAGCCCGACCCGGCCATCTACCGCCTGACCGTCGGGGAACTCGGATTGTCCACTGCGGACACGCTGGTGATCGAGGACTCACGCAACGGGCTGCTGGCCGCGACCGGTGCGGGGCTGCGTTGCCTGGTGACGGTCAACGGATACACCCGCGACGAGGACTTCAGCGAGGCCGTACTCGTGGTCTCGGAGCTGGGCGACCCCGGTCGCCCGCCGATCGAGGTGCTGGCGAACCGCGGCGCCGCAACACCGGGCGACTTCCTGACGCTCGACGACCTGCGTAGGACTTTGGAGGGGGCCCGATGAGCCTGTCGAGAACGGAAGGGGTGGTCCGCACGATCGCCGAGACCGCGATCGAGAACGAGAAGTACTTCGGCGATCTCGACTCGGTCGTCGGCGACGGCGACTTCGGATACTCGCTGGCCCGCGGCTTCGAGAAGCTCCTCGAGGGCTGGGACGACCTGGACCGCAGCAGTCCCGGGACGTTCCTCAAGCGGACCGGCATGGTCATCGCCTCCCGCATCGGTGGCACCTCCGGGCCCCTCTGGGGAACAGCGTTCATGCGCGCGGGCGCGGCGGCGGGCGACGACACCTCTCCGGACGTCGTCGCGATGCTGCGGGCGGCGATCGAGGGCATCAAGGCGCGCGGCCAGTCCGACGTCGGCGACAAGACGCTGCTGGACGCGCTGGTGCCGTTGACCGACCGCCTCGAGTCGTCGCTGAGCGAGGGCGCTTCCGCGCAGGAGGCGGTCCGGGCGGCCGCGGTGGCGGCCCGGGAGGCGGCGGATGCCACCAGCGAGATGGTCGCGAAGCGGGGGCGCGCGTCGTACACCGGCGAGCGCAGCAGGGGATCGGTCGACGCCGGCGCTGTCGCGGTGGCCGTCATCACCGAACGGATCAGCGAAACCTGGCAGAACGAAGGAGCGGCGTCGTGAAGAAGTTCGTGAACGATCCGAAGAATTTCGTACCGGAGATGCTCGAGGGCATCGCCCTGGCCAACCCCGACACCCTCAAGTACGTGCCCGCCTACAACCTCATCATGCGGGCCGACGCGCCCGACGCCGGCAAGGTGTCGATCGTGCAGGGGTCGGGCTCCGGCCACGAGCCGGCGCACGTGATGGCGGTCGGCAAGGGCATGCTCGACGCGGCCTGCCCGGGTGACGTGTTCGCCGCGCCACCGATGGACTACGTGTACGAGACCGCGAAGCTGCTCAACTCGGAGAAGGGCGTGCTGCTGCTGGTCAACAACTACACCGGCGACCGGATGGCCTTCGACATGGGCAAGGAGATGGCCGAGGCGGACGGCGTGCGGTGCGAGATCCTCACGATCAACGACGACGTGGCCGTGCAGGACTCCACCTACACGGTCGGCCGGCGTGGCGTGGCCGGCAACTTCTTCGTCATCAAGGCGGTCGGTGCGGCGTCCGAGCAGGGCGCCGACCTCGACGAGCTGCTGCGGATCGGCCGCAAGGTCAACGACGTCACGCGGACCATGGGGGTCGCGCTCACGGCGTGTACGCCACCGGCGAAGGGCTCGCCGCTGTTCGACCTGGGCGGCGACGAGATGGAGTTCGGCGTCGGCATCCACGGCGAGCCGGGACGTGAGCGTCGCAAGCTCGCGACGGCCGACCAGATCGTCGACGACCTGCTCGGCGCGGTGGTCCCGGACCTGCCGTACCGGTCCGGCGACCGGGTCGCCCTGATGATCAACGGCTTGGGGGGTACGCCGATCAGCGAGCTGTACATCCTCTACCGCCACGCCCACC
>NZ_JBFAZH010000803.1:0-3622 GCF_040681735.1 Actinoplanes sp. NPDC051633
GCCGCCTCGACGTCGCCGTCGTGCCGCCGGAGTGCGGCGCCGAGCCGGTCGGCGCCGGCCAGGGCCAGGGCGGCGCCATGGCCGGCGAAGAGGCTGACACACCAGGCCGCGTCGCCGAGGAGCGCGATCCGGCCGGTGCTCCATCGCGGCATGACCACCTGGCTGACCCCGTCGAAGTACGCGGCGTCCGGGTCGCTCGCCAACTGCCCGATCGCCTCCGGCACGCCGCCTGCCAGGTCCCCGAACGCCTCTTGGAGCGCATCGACCGGCCCGCGGCGCAGCTGTCCGCCCGGGTCCGCGCTGCGGTAGGTGAAGAACGCTGCGGACCGCCGTGGACCCAGGTTGACGATCGCGGCCGTCCGGCCCGGCCCGATGAACGTGGTGCTCGACGACTCGGGAACGCCCGCCACCGGGCGGGCCAGCGGAAACGCCGCCACGACGTACGGGAAGTCGACGCGGAAGCCGGAGCCGAAGGCCGCCGTGCGGGTCGCGGAACGGACTCCGTCGGCGCCCACCAGCAGCTCGGCGTCCTCGGTGGTGCCATCGCTGAGGGTGACGCGCACCCCCTCGGCATCGTGGCCGACCGCCGAGACGGTGGTGCCGATGCGGACGGTGGCGTGGTCGCGGGCCGCTTCCCACAGCACGGTCTCCAGGTCGCCGCGGAACACCGTCAAGGTGCGGGCGCCCAGGGCGGACTCGGCGACGGCCGCCGGCACGGTGAGCTTCGGGCGGCCGTCGGCGCGCACCAGCACGGTGGTGAAGAGGCGCAGCGCCCGGCCGGACAAGGCGGGCAGCAGGCCGAGCCGCTCGGCGGCGTCATAGCCCGGGCCGAGCAGATTGACCAGGTAACCGCCGCTCCGCCGCGCGGGGGCGCGCTCGACCACGGTCGTGCGCCATCCGTCGCGACCGAGACGGAGGGCCGTGGCCAGACCGGCGATGCCGGCGCCGACGATCACCACAGGCTTCATCGGTGCCGGCAATCTCGGCGATGCCGTCCTCGCGACACCGCTGGGCACGCTACGAGCGCTGGCCAGGGTGCTGGCGTGCCGTCCGGGCCTGGTGGCGGAGGTCGAAGCGGTGCTGGGCGGCGGGAGCGCGGGGCTGCAGGCGATCGAGCGCGCGGTGGCCGGCTATCTGGCCGCCGAGCAACGACTCGGCCGGGTGCCGGCCGGAGCGGACACCGATGCGCTGGCGCTGACGGTGGCCGGCGTGCTGCACCACGTGGCGCTCACCGACGGCGGGGATCACGGAGCGAACCCGGGCGCGGAAACCCGTCTCCGCCGCGCGATAGCCGAGCTGATCGGCGCCCCGGCTCACCGTCCCGTCACGGGCCGGTAGCTGTCGAACTCGCTCTCCAGGACGCCCTCGCCGTGGGTGAGCCCGGGCAGGGCCTCCTCGACCGCCCGCAGCCGGGCCGCCGGGACGAGGCCGCCGATCACGAAATCGTCGCCGCGCACCTCCGACGTCTCCGGCACCGCGCCCAGGCGGCTCAGCGCGCCCAGTGCGGGACCCAGCGTCGTGGCCGGCCCGTCCAACCGGAACCGGTGAATCGGCTCGCACACCACCGTGCCCGCGCGCCGCAGCGCCTCCGTCAGCACGATGGGCAGCAGCTTGCGGAAGTCGGCCGCGGTCGTGCTCGGCGCCACGAAGCCGGTTCGTGACGCGATCACCCGGACGTCGATCACCTCCCAGCCGTGCAGGCCCGCCCGCAGCGCGCGGCGGACCGTCGCCTCAAGGGCGTCGCGGAAGAACTCCTCGGTCCTGAAGACGTGGATCGGGACCTGCTCGATCGGGACGTCCAGCTCGAACGAGACGCCGGAGCCGATCGGCGCCGGTTCCACCCTGAGGTCGAGCGTGGCGAAGTAGGGGTTGTCGTCCTTGCCGAGCGTACGGCCGGCGAACCCGGCTCCGGCGGGGCGTTCGATGTGGATCGTGCTCGTCCCGCGGAACGACACCGCGACGCCGTACTGCTCCGCCAGCGTCGTCTCGATGACCTCCTTCTGCACTTCGCCGTAGAGCGAGACGGTGTCGTCGGCGCGCAGGTTGATCAGCGGATCCTGGTCGGCCAGCTCGGCGAGGGCGGTGTGCAACGCGTGCCGGTCGGCGGGGTCCCGGGCCACCACAACGGTCTCCAGCGCCGGCGGTGGGAAGAGCTGACGCCCGGCGCCGGCATGGGGTTGCCCGATCGCGTCGCCGATGCGCACCTCCCGCAGGCCGTGCACCTTGCCGATCTCCCCCGCCCGCAGGGCCGGCCCGCCCTCGATGGCGGTGACCACGCCGGCCGGCAGGCGGTCGCGGACCCGCAGCGTGCCGTCGAACATGCGGACGTACGCGATCCGCGCGCCCGCGCGGTCCCGCTCCACCTTGAACACGGTCCCGCTCACCGGCGCGGCGGGATCGCCGGCGGCCACGGGCAGGAGGTCGGCGAGGCCCTGGATCAGGGCGTCCACGCCGGCGCCGGTGACCGCCGAGCCGAAGAACGCCGGATGGATCTCGCCGGACCGGGCGCGCTCGGCGAGGGCGGCGCAGATCTTGGGGTACGACAACTCGTCCCGGACGAAGGCGGCCAGCAAATCGTCGTCGCCCGTCGCCTCGACCACCCGGGCGGCGAAGTCGTCGCCGGGCGGGTGCGTCGTCGCCGCCGGGGTGCCCGGCCCGCGAACGGCGTTCAGCGCCACGACCCGCGGGGTGAGCTTCGCCGCGATCTCTCGCAGCACCTCCGTCGGGCGCGCGCCGGCCCGGTCGATCTTGTTGACGAACAGCAGCGTCGGTACCCCCAACCGGCGCAGCGTGCGCATCAGCACCCGGGTCTGGGCCTGCACGCCCTCGACCGCGGACACCACCAGCACGGCGCCGTCGAGCACGCGCAGCGCCCGCTCCACCTCGGCGATGAAGTCGGGGTGGCCGGGTGTGTCGATGAGGTTGACCGTGACGTCGCCGACCGGGAAGGACGCGACCGCGGTCTTGATGGTGATGCCGCGGCGGCGCTCCAGCTCGAGCGAGTCGGTCCGGGTGCTGCCGGCGTCCACGCTGCCGATGGTGTCGATCACGCCGCCGGCGTAGAGGAGACGCTCGGTCAGGCTGGTCTTACCGGCGTCAACATGCGCGACGACGCCCAGGTTGAGGAAGCTCACGAGGTGTCAGGTCCTTTGCGACGGTTTCCGGCAGGGAGAAGAAACCGACTCGCATCTCGAACCTCCTGGGACCGCGGGACCTGACCTCCCGGACGTTAGCGCGCGCCCGGCCCGAGCGCGCCCGATTTAATTCCGCTGCTGAGCCATCCACTGCCAGATGTGGGTGCCGTCGATGCTCGGGTCGTTGCGGGCGACGTAGATCCACGACCAGTGGCCGGGGAACCGGTAGCCGTTCCACACCACCTGGTCATACAGGGTCATCAGGGAGCCGGGGATCAGCTCGTGCGCATGCACCGTGTTCGGCTCCGGCGGCACCGTCGTGTCGTCGCGCGACGCGACCAGCCACGTCGGCGTGTCGATCCGGCGCAGCTCGGCGTCGCTGACCAGCGGCTCGGTGCTGCCCCGGAACGGCGCGACGACACCGCAGATCGGCACGGAGGCGGCGAACAGATCGTGGTAGATGTTGGTCATCTCGATGCTCATGTAGC
>NZ_JBFAZH010000804.1:0-3621 GCF_040681735.1 Actinoplanes sp. NPDC051633
CCGGGTTCGGGACCCGCGGCCCTCCGCCGCGCTGACCGATCCCGCGCCGGCGAGGCCGCCGGCCGGTGACTGTTCGTGGCCCGTCCGCGTCTGTGGTTGTTCCGACGTCGTGGGCCCCGGGTCTGCTCTTGGTGATCAGAGCGGGCGTACCCGTCAAAGGACCGTGACCGCTGCACAGCGTGAGGAATCGTCATGGAGATCGCCGCCGTCGTCTGGATCTTTCTGTTGTTCGTCGCGGGCCTGGCCGCGACCGTCATCGCCCACCCCCGCCGCGTCACCGCCGGGCCCGCGCTCACCCTGGCGCCCGCCGTCGAGAAGGGGCCGCGGCCGCGCACGGCCGATGAGGTCCGCTACGCCGACGAGGTCGCGGTCGCTGCCGAGCGGGCCGCCACCACCGCCGCCCGTGCCCGCGACCTCTGGGAGGTCGCCCAGGAGGAGGTCGACGACGCCTGGGCCGCCTACCAGGTGGCCGACACCGAGGCCCGCCGGTTCGCCGCCGCGGCCGCCTACCCCGTGATGCGCCGGCGCCGCGCCAAGGGCGAGAACGCCGATCGGGAACGCTTCCTCCACCGGTCCGCCTTCGACGCCTGCCGGCAGCGCGAGATCTCCATCGCGCAACTCAACGACATCCTCGCGCACCGCGGCTGGAACGAGCGCCTGCACCCGGCCGCGCAGGAGTCCGCGCTGCGGGCCGCCGTGCGGGACCACCGGTACGACGTCTACCTGCGTGCGGCCGAGCGGGAGCGGGTCGCCTGGGCGGAGTCCGAACGAGCCGCCGAGGCGTTGCGCAGCCTGCGCACCGAGGCCTGCCTGGCCACCGTGCGGGCGGCCGAGGAGGACACGGTCTGCGCCGACGCCGACTGGTGGGCGCAGCAGTGGGCCGCCGCCGAGCCGGTCCGCGCCGCCGAGCCGGTCCGCGCCGCTGAGCCGGCCCGCGCAGCCGCCGCGTAGCCCGGTCGGGTTCGGGGGGCGTTCCCGCGTGTTCTGTCAGACCAGGCGGGTACCGTCACCGGGACGGACACCGAGGGTTGTGGAGGTCAGAGACCGTGGCGTCGACTCCGGAGGACAATTCACCAGCCGTGCGGCTGCATCGAGCGGCACGCATCGAGGACGCCGCTCACGAGATCATCGTGCGGCGGCTGAAGCAGCGCGGCTGGCAGCCGGTGATCACGGCGTACACGGGCTACGGCGCGCCGGGCTGGGCCCGGGTGATGGCCCGCGTCGTGCTGACCCGCAACGCGCAGTCGCGGAAGAAGCTGGAGAAGGTCCGGGGCTGGCGCAGCTTCACCACGTCGCCGGTCAACCACGCCCGGGTGCTGATTCAGATCGGCGACCAGGTCCACGAGACGCACACCGACCGCAGCGGCTATGTCGACTGCAAGGTCAAGGGCGACCTCGAGCCGGGCTGGGGCAGCGTCAAGCTGTCGACCGAGGGCGCCGAGTCGATCGAGGCGCCGATCCGGGTGGTCGACCCGGCGATCCGCTTCGGTGTCATCTCCGACATCGACGACACGGTGATGGTGACCGCGCTGCCGCGTCCGCTGCTCGCGGCGTGGAACACGTTCGTGCTCGACGAGCACGCGCGCACCGCCGTGCCCGGCATGGCGGTGCTCTACGAGCGGCTGCAGACGGCGAACCCGAGCTCGCCGGTGTTCTACCTGTCCACCGGGGCGTGGAACGTCGCACCGACGCTGAACAGGTTCCTGTCCCGGCATCTCTATCCGGCCGGGCCGGTGCTGCTCACCGACTGGGGGCCGACCCCCGACCGCTGGTTCCGCAGCGGCCGCGAGCACAAGCGCAACACGCTCCGGCGGCTGGCGGGCGAGTTCCCCGACGTCCGCTGGCTGCTGATCGGCGACGACGGGCAGCATGACCTGGAGATCTACTCCGAGTTCGCGCACGACCACCCGGACAACGTCGCCGCGGTCGCCATCCGCCGGCTGTCGCCCGCCCAGGCCGTGCTGGCCGGTGCGATCCCCAGCCCGGCCGGCGGCGCCGAGGCGGTCGGCTCGGGCGGCAAGACGTGGTTCAGCGCACCCGACGGCGCCGGGCTGTGGTCGCTGCTGAGAGATACCGATTTGACGTGACTACTCCGCGGGGTCGGCCGGGCGGGCGGCGTCGGCCGCCGAGGCGTTGACCCGCGCGTGCAGCTTGTCGCGGATCTCCGCCGGGGTGTATGCCCGTCGTTGCCGCTCGTTGCGTGCCAGTACGATTCCGGTCGCTGCCACACCGGCCAGCCCCGCCAAACCCGCTATCTTCCACCAACGCATCCGCTGAGGATAGACAGATGGACGACCTGAGCCTCGACGAGGCACTCGACCTGACGCGTACAGGTGACATCTGGATCTTCCGTGGGCGCTCGGGCCCCGACCGCGCGATCCAGGCGCTGACCAACAGCCCGGTCAACCACGTGGGCATGTCGCTGGTCATCGACGACATGCCGCCGCTGATGTGGCACGCCGAGCTGGGCCGGTCGCTGCCCGACCTGTGGTCGGGGACGTTCCAGCGCGGCGTCCAGCTGCACGACCTGCGCGACGCGGTGAACGTGTGGGCGCACCGCTACGGCCAGCGCGGCTGGCTGCGGCAGCTGGACCCGCCGGTGGGCCAGGAGATGGAGGACCGCGCGCTGCAGACGGTGGCCCGGCTCGACGGCACCCCGTTCCCGTCCTCGGCGCAGCTCGCCGTGCGCTGGGTGCGCGGCCGGGTGCCACAGATCCGGGTGCCGTGGCGGACAAGCGCCCAGGAGCCGGCGGCGCTGGAGACCGCGTACTGCGCCGAGGTGATCGCGGTGACCTTCGAGGAGATGGGTCTGCTGCCCAAGGGGCGGCGCAAGGCGAGCTGGTACGACCCCGGCCGGTTCTGGAGCGGCGACGCGCTCCAGCTCGCCGACGGATTCCGCCTGAGCGACGAGATCGCCGTCGACGTCCCCGCCAGATGATGCTCCGGCCATGACGGACACGCGGCTGGTCGGGCGGGTGGCGGAGGTCGTCGCCCTGGACCGGTTGCGGGCCGCGGCGGCCGGCGGGCGCGGCGCGGTGGCGCTGCTCACCGGCGAGCCGGGGATCGGCAAGACCGCCGTGGTCGAGGAGGCGGTGGCCCGCGCCGAGGCGTCCGGGCTGACCGTCCTGACCGGGCGGGCCGATCCCGACGAGGGTGCTCCGGCGTACTGGCCGTGGCTGCGGCTGCTCTCCGGCAGTCAGGTCGCCGGGCTGACGCCCGCCCTGCTGGCGGTGCGCGAGGACGCGGGGGAGTCGGCCGCGGCGGCGCGCTTCCGGGTCGAGCACGACACGATCAGAGCCTTGTGTACGAGCGGTCCGCTGCTCCTGGTCCTCGAGGACCTGCACTGGGCGGACGCCGCCTCGCTGTCGTTGCTGCGACGCCTGGCCGCGGAGATCTCCGACACCCCGCTCCTGGTGATCGGCACGGCCCGCGAGGCGCCGGACATCACGGCCGAGGTGCTCGCGCTGAGCCCGCTGTCCGCGGCCGAGGTGGGCGCCTACCTGTCGCCCGCGCATCCGACGTGGACGCCGGTCGTGCACCGCCTCAGCGGCGGCATCGGAACCCTTAACAATCCCTAAAATTGTCGAATCGTCGGCTTAATAGCTCACGCTATGCCGACAT
>NZ_JBFAZH010000805.1:0-3617 GCF_040681735.1 Actinoplanes sp. NPDC051633
TCCCGCACGAAGCCACCCGGCAGTGCCCGCCACCCGGCGAACGGGTGCGCGCCGCGCTCGACGAGCAGCACACACAGCCGCCCGTCGCGGATGGTCAGCGCCACGACGTCGACGCTGACGGCCACGGGCGGGAACTCCCGCGGGTCGTACTGCGCCAGAAACTCCTCGTCGGTCACGCCCGCCTCCGTCATTCTCGCTCTGAGTAAAACTCAACCTGAGAACAACATAGGACCGACACGCTCCTCCGTCAAGCGCCGGCCGGCCGGGGGCAAGCAAGAAGTGGTAGCCGAGCCACCTTTGGAGGGGGTAGACGCGTGGGTGGGCTACCAGTTTGTGGGTGGGCCGCGGGGTGTGCGGCCACGGCCGCGCAGCGGCGCGGGTGACCACTCACGCACGTGGAGCGAAGCGACCCTCGGCGGGAGCTGCGGTCTGCACACACCACCGGAGCTACGACCGGAATTTGAATTTGCGCACCAAAAAGGCCCGCCGTCCATTAATGAAGGCGGGCCTGAGCTCAGGGAAGGATTACCTTGGCTCGAAAGTGAGGCAATCGGCGGAGTCCTGTGCGGCTTCCCACGGTGATCGCCGGCGCCTGGCACTCGAGGTTGGCGTTGTGCTTGCAGGCGGAGCGCTTGCACGCACCCACCTGGGCCATGAGCTGCCCGATCCCGCCCTGCAGGTCGCTGTCGACGTAGGTGTCGCACTCGGAGTTGACCCGGCCGATCGTGATCGCGAAGGCCGTACAGCCGTCGTGGTTGTAGCCACACGAGCTAACGGTGCACTGCGTGACCCGCGGCATTTCCATCATCTGCGTCATCGCTTCAGCCTTTCATTCGTCATCGCGTCCCGACCCCACGATAATGCCATCACCGACCGAATGCGTGGTGGGTGCGCCGCCATTTCATCAGCAATTTACGAATGAGGTTAGGCTCCAATTACCTCGTCTTAGGTAAGGCTTTCTTGCCATCCGCCGGCCGTCCGGCTGGCAGAGTGGATCACGAAGGACGTTCCCCCGGGAGGTGCCGCCGCATGCGGTTCGCCGTCGTCGCATTGCTGCTGGCCGTGGCCGGCTGCGGCTCGGAGCAAACCACCGCTCCCACCGCGCCCGTCGCGTCCTCGGTGGCGCCCACCCCGCACACCACCCGATCGGCCTCGGCGGCCGAACAACGGTCGGCGAGCCGGCTCATCACGCTGCCCCGCACGGCCGGCGTCTGGCCGGGACCGAACGGTCTGTCCGGCGTGAACGGCGACCCGACCTTCGACACGGCGCACGTGGAGGCGTTCTGCGCGGCGCGCGGCCGGGCGTGCCGGTTGGCGCAGACCTACACCGACCGCACCAGCTACGAGTCGATGACCAGCGGGTCGGGGTGGACGTTCGAGTTCTTCAGCGACTTCGACGGTGCGCTCGTGATCTCGCAGGGACTGGTACCGACGGGCGGCGAGGAGATGCTGGCCGGGTGCGCGGCCGGCGACTACGACACGCAGTGGCGCAACTTCGGCGAGCTGATGGTCGAGCAGGGGCGCGGGGACTCCATCGTGCGGCTGGGCTGGGAGATGAACGAGCGCACGATGGCCTGGCGGGCCACCGACACGGCGGCCTACATCGGTTGCTACCGGCACGCGGCCACTGCCGTCCGGGCGGCCAACCCCGACGTGGTCCTGGACTGGTCGATCAACGCGCACGGCTCTCCCGACGGGCTCTGCGGCGGGCTGGCCACGAACTGCTACCCCGGTGACGAGTACGTCGACATCATCGGCATCGACAACTACGACCACTACCCGTGGAGTCCCACCAAGGCGGCGTTCGACCGGACGGCTCTCGCGCCCGAAGGTTTGACCTGGCTGTACGACTTCGCGCGGGCGCACTCCAAGCCGTTCTCGGTGGGTGAGTGGGGCGTGGTGCCGACCGGAGACGCCGGCAAGGAGAACCCGTCGTTCATCCGGTGGATGCACGAGTGGTTCGCGGCGCGGGCTCCGTACCTGGCGTACGAGGCGTATTTCTCGGACTGCGGCCAGGGCGGCGTACAGAGCAGTCTGTTCCGCACCGACTCCGCCTGCACCAAGAACCCCTCGTCAGCGGCGGTCTACCGCTCGCTCTGGGCCGAGTGAATCCAACTTCGTCGTTCTGCGCAATTGCGCGCAAAAGCCGCGTTACGCTCCTCGCGAGACGGCCCCACGATGCCTCTGACGCACGCGCGGGCCCTACCCATCCAGCAGACGGTTCGCAGAGACCGTAGGAGGACCTCGCATGCGCAAGTCCGAACAAAGCACCGGCTTCCGGCTGCTCAAAGCCGGCGTGGCGGTGGCGGCGACAGCCGCCGCTGTCGTAGCCGGCGCGGCAACACCCGCCTTCGCGGCCTCGGTGCCCATGACGCTCAGCGCGACCACCGGACCCGCCCAGGGCGGCAACACCCTGATCGGCAAGACGGCGACCGCCGTTTTCACGGCGACCGCACCGCCGGCCGTCGAGTTCACGGTCGGCACGTCGTGCCCGGCCACCTACAGCAACGTGGTGACGGTCACGGCCACCGCCGGTGTCGTGAAGGCCGTGACGGTGAAGAAGCTGTCGAGCACCCAGATCTCCATCCTGGTGCCCGCCGGCGTGGACCTGCCCGCCAACACGTCGACGCTGAAGTACAACGTCTGCGCCTACAGCGGCACCTCGGTCGCCTCGGCCGCCGGTGTCACGCCGGTGGTCGTCGGCAGCCCGCTGATCGCGAACGCCACCTATACGATCGCGACCAAGCCGATCCTGGCGAACAGCCCGATCTCTCCGGCGACGGGCCCGGCGCTGGGCGGCACTCCCGTCACCATCACCGGTAACGGCACCTACAAGTTCCCCACCACCGGCGTCACCGCCACCCTCGGCGGCGAGCCGCTGACGGGTATCTCGGTGGCATCGGACCAGCTCAGCTTCACGGGCATCACGCCCGCCCATGCGGCGGCCACCGGTCAGACCCTGTCCGTCACCACGTCCGGCGGCACCGTCACCAAGGCGAGCGCCTTCGCGTTCACCAACGGCATCAACGTGACGCCTAACACCTCCGCCGGCGGCGGCAACGTCGACATCCTCGTCGAGGGTGCCGGGATCGGCGATGCGTTCACGGCCTACTCCGCCGGCCTGTCCACCACCGACACGGCGCACATCTACCTGGTGCAGGGCAGCTACGACCCTGAGGACGACGGCAACGGCGACAAGACGGTCGCGCCGATCGCCGACGCGTCCGCGATCACCTACATCGGCCCGAACCAGGTGTTGGCCACCTTCAATCTCGCCAACAGCCTCGACGGGTCCGGGGTGGCCAACAACCCGGTGGACCCGGTGGAGGACGGCGCCTACACCGTCACCTGGGTGAGCAACGGTGATGTGGACGTGCAGTCGGGCGGGACCAACGAAGACCCGGACAAGCCCTACGTCAAGTCGATCGTGACCAGCGGCTCCACCTTCACGGTGGCCGACTACTGATCCCGACCGATACAAGCAACGGCCCGGAGCGTCACGCTCCGGGCCGTTTGCCGTGTCATGCCAGTCGCCATGTCAGGCCAGTCGTTCCCACTGTCTGTCGATGGCCGCGACGCTCGCCTGCTTCGAGGGCCGCCCGTCCGGGTTCGTCGCG
>NZ_JBFAZH010000806.1:0-3612 GCF_040681735.1 Actinoplanes sp. NPDC051633
CCGGCTGTCGCTGAACAGCAGCAACTTGCGACCGCCGCCGGGCTGATCGGCCAGGTCCGGCGCGGGCGCCTCGGGGAGCGCCTGATACAGAGCGGAGGACAATACGGCCGCGGGCGCCTCGTTGCCGGACTCGAATCGCCGGACGGTGGCCTCTCCGCGGGCGCCGCACGTCACGCAGACCGGCGGAGAATCCTCCTTGTTCTTCAGGCGGCGCACCGGGCGCAGCTGCGTCTCCGTGCAGCCTTGGGCGCCGCAGCTGTTCCGCTTGGTGGCATGCAGTGCTCCGCACAGCACGCACAGGAAGGCCACGTCCGAGTCCGCGTCGGCCACCTCGGCGGCCAGCGTTTCGTCGTCCTCATCGGCCGCGGACATGTCCTCGCCCACCGCGAGCCAGGTGCGCCGGTCGTTGTCACGCAGGCGTGGCACGAAGCGGTGCGAGCCGTCCTCGGTGTGGACCGCGCCGAGCAGATAGACGCCGCCGCACCGCCGGCAGGAGCCGATCTCGAACATGGCCGCGCCGCACGCCGTGCAGGCCTCGTGACGCGACAGCGCGATGTGCGGTCCGGCCGCTCCGAGGCAGGCGAACGCTCCCTCGGTCGCGCGCAGGAACTGGTGATAGCGAGCGCCCAGTGCGGCGGTGCCGTTGCCGTCGCGGGTGCGGCTGCCGACGGTGACCAACGCGCCCAGGGCGGCGGCGGGGTCGGGTGCTTCCCGGAAGACCTCGGCGGCAAGCTCGTTGAACGGCACGGGCCGCTCGGCCAGCCGTCTCCGCGCTTCCGCCATCCGCGCCTCATTGATGATGAGCGCGCGCGGGTCATCACCGGACTGGCGGTGCATTGCCGCCATCTCGACGATGCGGGTGCCGACCTTCTCGCTCTCGGCCAGCGCTAGGTAGTCCTCGGCGGACAGCGGTCCCCAGAACGGTCCCTCCGGCAACGCCACCCGCGACGCGCGGACCAGATCCTGCCGGCCCGGGTCGTCCTCGTCCCACTCGAACGGGACACCGAACAGCCGCTCGGCGAACGAGACCACGGCCGACTCGTCGTCGCCGACCGTCGCGCTGGTGGCGATGCACTGTGGTGCGCCGTTGCCGACCCGGTCGCGCAGCCGGCGCAGCAGCATCGCCACCTCGGCCGCCTTCGCCCCGTCATACACATGAGCTTCGTCCAATGCGATGAACCGCCACTGCCCGGCGTGGGCGCCCTGGAACAGATCGAGGTCGGCCGGCCGCAACAGCAGATACTCGAGCATCGCATAGTTCGTGAGCAGCAGATGCGGTGGACGCTGACGCATCTCCTGCCTGCTCAGCAACTCGTTGGGCAGCACCGGCTCGCCGGGATTGAGCGATTCGAACTGACTGCGCGCGCGGTTCGCGTCCTCGGGCGTGTCCCCGGTGTATCGGCCGAACGTGAACTGCGGTGTGTCCGCCAGCAACTGCCGCAGACGCTTCAGCTGATCGTTGGCCAGGGCATTCATCGGATACAGCAGCAGGGCGCGGACCCCCGGCCCTAGCGTGCCGGCGGAGTGTTCTGCTGTCAGAGCGTTGAGGATAGGCAGCAGGAACGACTCCGTCTTGCCCGAGCCGGTCCCGGTGGCGACGACCAGGTTGCGGCCGGACTGCGCCTTGCGGAGCGCCTGCTCCTGGTGCTGATACAGCGGACGGCTCAGCGGAAGGTGGGAACTGGCGAGGTTGGTGAAACCACCGTCCAGAACGCCTTCGGCGATCAGCTCACGCAGCGTCGCTCCCGTGGCGTACGGCGGGGTGGCCTCCAGCAACGGCGGCTTGGACAACATCGCGCTGTCCTCGACCGCCCGCGCCAGCGCCCTGGCAAGCGTCGGCTCACGCAACGGCAGCAGCGACTTCAGATAGCGGCGGTGCGTGGCCTCAAGCATCCCGCTGGCCGCCAGCGGATCAAGCGACAGGGGTTTGTGGGCATCGGCCGGACCTGTGAACTGGCTGGTCACTCGCACACCTGCTTCCTCCGGTCGGACAGGTCTCAGCTGAGCAAGGGTTCACGTGCCATGTCGACGATGCCCGGCGGCACCAGCGGACTCGGCTGACCAGCCCATCCGAGCCATAGGCCGTCCCGCGCGCGAGTCATGGCCACGAACAGCTGCCGCTTGACCACGGCCTCGTACGCGGCTCGGGCCTCCGGGTCCTTGTGGAACACCTGCCGGCCCGCATGATCGAGCCGCGGGACGAATACCTGTTTGAATTCCAGCCCCTTGGCCCGCTGATAGGTGCCGACCTTCGGCCGCTGGTTCGGCCGGCCGTCGTGATCCTTCAAATGCTGAGCGCTCAGGCCCCTCGTGTTGAGCAGATGGACCATGTCCTTGACCATCGCGTTCGTCGGCACGAGGACCGCGATGTCGCCGAGGTCGGCGACCGAGGTGGCCGCGTCCTCGATGGCGTCGAGCAACGCGACGTCGTGTGTTGCCTCATCCGGCGCGGCGATGACCCGGGGCGCCGGCCCGGACCGGTTGACCGCGACGCCACGCTCACCGGGCTCCGGCGCGGCGCCGCCGTCATCGAACGATTCGTTCCGCACAACCAGCCCGGCGGTCTGCAGGATCTCGCGCGTGTTGCGGTAGTTGGCGGTCAGTACGTGGGACCGGCCGACCACGTTGATGCCGACCGAGGCCAGGCTGAATCCACCCGGATAGATCGACTGTTGACCGTCGCCGACGAGCATGAGCCCGTTGGGCTTGTTGCCCACCACGGCGTGCAGCAACCGCAGGGCGGCGTCGGTCAGGTCCTGCGCCTCGTCGACGATGACTGCGTCGTACTCCGGCGGATTGTCGTCGGCGACCTCGTAGGCCCAATGGAGCACCTCGGTGAAATCACTGATCTCTCGCCGGCTCAGTTCGTCCTCGTACGCCTGGCTGAGCTTCCACACCTCCGCCCGCAGCTCCCGGTTGAGTGGAGTGCCACGTCCGCTGCGTTCCAGGGCAAGATAGGCGTCCGGAGAGGGCAGCGCACGCCCGCGCACCACCCAGTCGATCTCCTCGTGCAGGAACACCGGCCACAGCCCCGCCTTGGCGAGCGGCGAACCCGGCCCGGCCACCTTCTTGACCGCGGCGTTCCACGCGTCGTCGACGCCGCGCAGGTCGAGTACGGGCTTGGCACCGTGACGGACGAGGTACTTCATCGCCCAGCTGTGCACACCGGCGAACTCGACGTTCTTCAGTTCGGAGGGAGCCCAGCGCGCGAACACCTGCTCATAAATGGGCGGCAGATTCCGCACGTACGTCGTGAACAGCACTCGCTTGCCCTCGGCGGCGAACCGGCGGGCACGGTGCAGGGCCACCACGGTCTTGCCGGTGCCGGCCGCGCCGCGGATCCGCGCCGGGCCGTTGTAGTTCCGCTCGACCAGGCTCCGCTGATCCGGGTCGAGATAGACCATCCAGTCTTCGATCGGCCGCTTCAGCACCTCTTCGAGATCGTCGGCAGGCACCGGCAGGAACTCGGGGCTGGTCTGAGCGTCGTCCAGCGCGGCGGTCAGGCGAGGGTCACTCGGCGCCGCCGGCTCGTCGGCCGGCTCCTCCTCGTCGAGCCTCGGCGGCTCGCCAGTCGGATTGCCCCAGATGAACAGGCACATCGCCCGGTCCCAC
>NZ_JBFAZH010000807.1:0-3601 GCF_040681735.1 Actinoplanes sp. NPDC051633
CACGGGATGGCACACGATCACGGTCACCATCGGCTGACCGCGAACCGGACGGCTGCCGTGGTGCGCGCGCGGTCCTCGGCCTGGACGGCGTACATCGGCGCGGCGAAGACGAAGGAGAGCTGCTGCTGCCGCGCCGGCAGGCCACGGTCCCGCAGCAGGATGTACGTGTCGGACACCGTCGGGCGGCCGGTGCGGCGGGCCTCGACGAGTGCGCTGGTGGCCTCCCGCGACCCGGCGACGTCGATGCCGGTGGATGAGATCTCCGGGCCGCGCAGGGTTCGCTGGAAGATCGAGTAGTAGTGCTCCGGTACGTTCGCGACCGGCTTCAGCGTCAGCCCGGCGGCACCGCGCCCGCGCCATTGGGCCTGCAGCGCCGCTTCCCCGCCCGGCTTGCCCGCCGCGACGAAGGCGACCGACGTCGCACCGAGCAGACCGGCGGTGTCCAGCGCCCCGGTGACGGCGGCGAAGTCCCGCGCGTCGAACCGGACGTTGGTGCCGGCGCCGGTCGCGACCGCCCGCAGCAGGGCCTGGTAGCGGCTCGTCTCGGCGATCACCGCGGCGCGCGCGACGGCGGTGCGCTGATCCATCACCCGGTCGGCGTTGGCCCGCTGCGCGGACCGCAGGCTGCCCACCACGAGCAGCGTCACGGTGATGCCGATGACCAGGACGTTCGCGGCGAGCAGGGGCCCGATGAAGCGACCACGGCGGCGGTCTGCCACCGCGGCGTCCGAGTCGTGACGTCGCTTCACTTTTACGAGCATAAGCCGCGAAACACCCCCGCCGACGAGGTTCCGCCGACGGGGGTGCGTGGAGCAGCCGCAGAGCTATCCGGAAAAGATCACTTCCAGGTGTCGTACTTGTAGAGCCCGTTCTTGGCCATGATGCCGGTGATCTTGGTGTAGTAGTTCGGGTCGGTGGCGTATCCGGCCTTCCAGACGTTCCAGATGAACTTGTTGGCGTTGCGGGTGTAGGAGAACGCCGGCTTGTACCGCGGGTTCACCTTGAGGAAGTTCCCGTGGTCACGGAACGACATGGCCATCGTGTTGTAGGTGCGGAACACCCCGGAGGTGCTGAAGCAGCTGCCGGCCTTGGTGCACTCGGTGGTCCGGTACGTGGCGCAGCCGTTGGCCAGCGTGCCGTACTTGCCGTTCTGGCACTTGATCCCGAAGTAGTTGCGGTGCGTGCTGGACAGCGTGCTCTTGCCCCAGCCGGACTCGAGGATGGCCTGGGCGATGGTCACCGACGGCGGCACGCCGTACTCCCGCCAGCCCTGCTGCGCACCCGGCACGGCGGCCTTGATGAACTGGTCGGGGCTCAGCGCCGGCGAGGTCGTCGGGGACGAGTAGCCCTTGCACACCGGCAGCGCCTTGGCGACCTCGATGAACGCGTGCGAGATGTAGTGGCCGGTGCTGGTGCGGTCCCACTGGGTCGTGGTGCGGACCGTGCCGGCGACCTTCTGGCCGGGGACGGCGCAGACCAGCAGCGCGCGGCGACCCGGGTTGAGCTTCAGCACGACCACGCCCGAGGTGCTCGGAGCAGTGCGGATGTTGACGGCGCCGTCCGTGCTGCGAACCGTGCCGATGATGTAGGACGTGGCGGTCGGCTTGATCTTGATCGGGGCGGCCTGCGGTGTCTGAGTGGTGCACCGCGCGATCGCGCGGGGCGCGCTCAGGTACGACCACGAGATGAACCGGCCGGCGCCGAGCTTCGCCCACAGATCGGTGGTGCGCACCGAGCCGCGGACCACCGTGCCGGCGGCCAGGCACTGCACGTCGACCTTCTGGTGAGCACGCGCCGAGCCGACGATCTTGGCGCTGAGCGACGGCTCGGCGCGCACCATCAGAGTGCTGCCCACCTCGACGGTGGCGGTGACGGTCGCCGCGTTCGCGGCGCCCGGAGCGACGGCCAGACCTGCCCCGATGGCGGCCACCAGCAGCGGGCCGGCGAGCAGTCGGCGGGCGGTGAGCAGCATGTGCGCGGTTCCTTCCGTGGACGATGTCCAGATGAAGGTCCCGTCGGGCCGTTGCCTGCTCGGGGCGCGCAAGGGTGCGCCTCGGTTGCGCCGGTTCGTATGGTGTTGCGCGCGGGACACAAGATTTGTCCGTGACGCGCTTGGAACAGCGAGGCATTGGGCACATGTGGTCCCGCACTTCGACAGAGGAGGACGACCCCCCGATGACGGCGCTGGCATCCCGACCGGCAACGCCCCCGCAGACCCGCGGCGTGGGCCACCTGATCACGCCCGTCCTGACCGCCGTCGCCTCGACGCTCGCCGTCGTCGCGACCTACCGGTTGTTCGTGCTCTCGTCGCTCGGCCAGTCGATCGACACCCAGGCGTTGCGCAACTCTGAGGTGGGTCACGAGCGCGCCACAGATGTCATGGAGCGGACGCTGAACGGCACGTCGCTCGCCGGCCTGGTGCTGGTCTGCCTCGCGGTCGGGCTGATCGGGCTGATCCGCCGCCGGCTGGATCTCGCCGTGGCGGCCGGTGTCATGGTGCTCGGTGCCAACCTCACCACCCGGCTCCTGAAAACCGCCCTCCCCCGGCCCGAGCTGGACGGCTTCCCAGCGCCCAACTCCTTCCCCAGCGGCCACATGGCGGCCGCCGCCTCGGTCGCGTTCGCCCTGATGCTCGTGCTGCCCGGAGCGATCCGCGGTGCGGTGGCGCTGATCGGCGCCGGCTACGTGTCGGTGATCGCGGTGGCCACCGTGTGGGCCGAGTGGCACCGGCCGAGCGACACCATCGCGGCCCTGCTGATCGTGCTGGCCTGGGGCGCGGCGGTGGCGTTCCTCCTGCGGTTGTGGCGCTTCCGGCGCCCGGGCGCCCTCGATCGGCCGAGCCGGCTCACCACCGTGCTGTTCGTGGCCGGCGGGGCGATCGCCGCGGCCGTCGCCGCGGTCGGGCTGGGCGCCGTCGCCCTGTCCGAGCGGGTCACCCCCGACCTCGTCTCCGGGCGGTTCGCGTTTCTCACCGGCGCGGCGGCGATCGTGGCCGTCGTCGCCGCGACGTTCTTCATCTGGATGCGGCTCTCGGCCGGTGAGCAGCCGGCGGCCGTGCCCGACAAGGAGGCACAGTCATGACCATCCCCGACACCCCCGGCGGCGACTCGCTGGGCCTGAACGCCGGCATCGTGCCGGGCGCTACCGTCCCCGTCGCCACCTATCCCGACTACGCGTCGGCCCAGCGCGCGGTCGACTTCCTGTCGGACAATCAGTTCCCGGTCGAGCGGACCGCGATCGTCGGCACCGACCTGCGCCTCGTGGAGAAAGTGCTGGGCCGCGTGACCATCGCCCGGGCCGCGCTGAACGGCGCGGCCGGCGGCGCATGGTTCGGCCTGTTCATCGGCCTGCTGTTCGGCATCTTCAGCGACGGCGGCTGGCTCGGCGTGCTGCTGTTCGGGCTGCTGATCGGCGCGCTCTGGGGTGCCGTCTTCGGTGCCATCGCGCACGCGATGACCGGCGGTCGGCGGGACTTCTCGTCGGCCAGCACCCTGACCGCCGGCCAGTACGCGGTCACGGTCGACGCCGAGGTCGCCGACCAGGCCCGCCAGGCGCTGACCCGCCTGGTCTGACATCGGCAACTCGAGGCCCGGCCGACGGC
>NZ_JBFAZH010000808.1:0-3600 GCF_040681735.1 Actinoplanes sp. NPDC051633
GCCGGTGCGGACCATTCGTTGACACGGAAGAGGTCACTGGTTCGATCCCAGTATCGCCCACTCTACTGATTCCGGGGGCGACCCCCGGAGGCCCCACGTTGCGATGGTTGCTCCTTGCCGGGTGGTCTCGGTTCTCGGGTGGTTGCGGTTGTCATGCGTGGCCCAGCTGGGGGAGTTTGCTCGGCGGCCGTGCCTGGAGATCTTTGTTCTGACTCTGGCCAGTCACGTCGGTGAGTCGCTGGTTCGATCCCGGTTTGCCCACCATTCCTGCTGCTCCGGGCGAACCCGGGAGCAACCAGACCGAGCAGCGTCTCCGGGAACGCCGGCCTCGGGTGGTGGATCGAGGCCCGGCGGGCACGACCAGCTGCAACTCACGGCAGTCACGGCCCAGCGAGGCCAGGAGCCGATTCCGGGCCAGGTCCCGGTAGGGGTCGTTGACCAGGTTCGACGATCAAGGTTGCGACGCACACCGAATCCGCAGAACCGGCCGATACGACCGGCGATGTGCTTACCGTTCGGTCGTGGGTGAAATCGCGCAGCACATGAGGCTGATGCAATCGTGGTGGCTCGCGAGCGAGCTCATCCGGCGCCATCCCGACCTCGTACTCATCGAGATGCATCCCGGCGGTGGGCAGTACGACTGTCTGTCGCTGTTCCGCAACGGGGAAAGGGTCGTCTTCATCAATCGGGCCGGCACCGTGCAAATCCCGGACGACGAAAGCTTCCGGCCGCTGACCTTCGAACAGATCTTCAGCCGGCCGCCGTCGTCTGTGGTCAGAAGCATCGAGATGGGCGTTCGGCTTCCCTCCCCACAACGGTCGCCGATCTCGACACCGGCCGCGCTCACCTACCGGGTGATCGCCCAACTGATGGCCATCACGGTCAACGACAAGCGCTCGTGGGACGTGCGCAATGAAATCCTGGACACCAGCGGGTACGGCGGAGGTCCGCGCGGCTACGTCGACAAATTCCCGATAGCGGCCGAGCGCGCACAGCAGCGGCGACCGGATGATCTGCTCGGCATACCGCAATACCGTTACTGGGGCGTCATCCGAGACGATGAGCTGCTCGCCGTGCTCGACACGGACGGCTTCGCGTACGTCGGGGAGCACGTGTTGCATCTGCCCGGTCTCTACTCGGCGCACGGACGCAAGCTGACGTCATTGGTGGCAGCATCGCTGGGGTCGATCCTGCCGTGAGTGGGAAATATGCGATGCGTGCACGGCTTGACGCAATGCAAGGGGACCGGGCCGCCGGAGTGCTGCTAGGCGCCGCCTGCGGGGACGCGCTGGGCGTTCCGTACGAGTTCGGCAGCCGGGCCCTGGACGGCGAGCCCCGCATGCTCGGCGGCGGACTGGCAACTACCAGCCCGGCGAGTACAGCGACGACACCCAGATGGCCGTCTGCATCGCCGAGGTCGCCGCGACCGGAGCGGATCTCCGCGAGCCGGCCGCGCTGGACCGGATCGCCGCGAACTTTGTGCGGTGGGCCGAGGACGGCGCCACCGACATCGGCGTCCAGACGCAGCAGGTGATGCGGGCGGTGCGCGGCCACAGCCCCGATGGGCTGGCCGAGACGATGCGCGCTGCGGCCGAGGAGCTGCACCGGCGGACCGGCCGCAGCGCCGGCAACGGATCACTGATGCGCACCGGGCCGGTCGCACTCGCGTACCTGGACGACCCTGACGCCCTGGCGCAAGCCGCGCGAGCCGTCAGCGATCTCACCCACCATGACCCCCTCGCCGGCGACGCCTGTGTGATCTGGTGCGAGGGCATCCGGCGGGCCGTCCTCGACGGCACGTTCGACGGCGTGCGCGACGGCGTGGGGCTGCTGCTGCAGGCTCAGCGTGACAAGTGGGCGGCGTGGCTGGACGAGGCCGAAGCGCAAGTTCCACACACGTTCCCGAACAACGGATTTGTGGTGACCGCGCTGCAGGCGGCGTGGTCCGCGATCATGCGGACGCCCGTACCGGTAGAGGATCTGCCCAACGGCGTGTTCCGCTGCGACCATTTCCGGGACGCGCTGTACGCGGCGGTCGGCGCCGGTAACGACACCGACACGGTGGCCGCGATCGCCGGCGCGATGCTCGGCGCACGGTGGGGCGTGTCGGGCATTCCGTTGACCTGGCAGCGGATCGTGCACGGCTGGGGCGGCCACCGATCCGCTGACCTGATCCGGATGGCGTCGCTGAGCACCGGAGGCGGAAGCGCGGACCGGGTCGGCTGGCCCGGCTGCGATCGCATGGAGTCACCGATCCGGCAGCCGCTGATGACCGCCCATCCCGACGACGAGGGCGTGGTGCTCGGCAACCTGCTCACCGACGCGGTGGACAGCGGGGTCGACGCGGTGGTATCGCTGTGCCGGGTCGGCAAGAAGCAGTTCGAGCAGGTGCCGGCGGAGAATCAGGTGCAGGTCTGGCTGGTGGATCAGCCGGGCGCCAACGCCAACACGGCCTACGCGCTGGACCAGGCGGCCCGGATGGTCGCGGCGATGCGCGACGAGGGCCACAAGGTGTTGCTGCACTGTGCGGCGGGGAAGAGCCGGACGCCGGCGGTGGGCGCGCGATATGCGATGGTCCGGATGGGCCGCACCGGGGTGGACGCGCTGGGCGAGATGCGGGAGCTGCTGGACGAGCACGGCTACCTGGTGAACAACGAACTGCGCCGCGTCGTCGAGCGATTCGCCTGATCCATGGAGGAGATGGTCATCCGTCCCGGGCTGCGATTCGGCCTGTCGTGGTGGCTGGCCGCAGAGTTCACCCGGCGACACCCCGAGCTGATCGTCCGCGAAGTGGACGCCGACATCGCCATCTTCAACAGCCTGGACCTCATTGGCCCAGACAGCTCCCTGGTGCTGCGGCTCGGCCGGCTCAGGCGTCACGGCGTCGCCCTCCCGCCGGCCGAGCCGTCCGACTACTGGCCCTATCACCGCCTGCTGGAGGGCAAACTGACGGACCGCATCGAGTTCATCGAGTCCGCGGCCGGCCTGACGACGCCGAAGGCCATCCCGGCATCCACCCCGCGCACCCTGACCTACCGCGCCATAGCGCAGATCTCCACCATCACCATGCTGGATGACGGCAGGGAGATCGTCGCGCACAAGCCCTACGACGGAACGAAATTGTTCTACGAGTGCCCCGACCCGGGTCACTTCGCCGCCTTCCCGCTGGTCGAGGTCAACGACCCGGAAGCGCGTCAACGCCAGGACCGGTACTGGATTCTGAGCCGCAACGGCAGCGGCTATCTGGCCATGCTGGACACGGCGGGATACGTCTTCGTCGGAGAGTCGATGTTCCACCTGCCGACGGTCTATGCCCAGCGCAACGGCAACCTGTTGCGCACGGTGCTGGACGTCTTCGGCGAGATTTTCTAGCGGGCGTTACCTGCCCGGGGTTCGGCCGCTCGCGAGCCCCGCTGCCCTCATGCTGGCATGGTTGCTGTCGAGCGACTTGGTTCAGGCGGCCAGGCGCTGATCCAGAGCGGACGTGGACAGCAGCGTCTCGGCGATCACCAGGTCGATGGTCACCAGATCCGGCGCGGATTCCGCCAGCGCGGCGAAATTCGGCCACAACCGCTCCATCACCGGCCGGCTCTGGGCCAC
>NZ_JBFAZH010000809.1:0-3577 GCF_040681735.1 Actinoplanes sp. NPDC051633
CGGCCACCGCCTCGGAGAGGACGCCGGAGGTGACCTGCTCGCGAGAGTCGTAGGGCAGGATCACCACGTCGGCCGAGCGGATCAGCCCGCCGAGCGCGGCAGCGTCGAGGAACTCCGGCCGATACGTCACCGCGTGCCCGACGCCCAGTGTCGCGCCCAGCCGGTGCAGGGCGGCGCGGTACGCCTCGCCGTCCCGCTCGACGACCTTGGGGTGGGTGCGTCCGGCAACCGTGTAGGTCGGCGCCGGGTCGAGGTCCTGAAGCATGGCGAACGCTCGCAGCGCCCATTCGATGCCCTTGCCGGGACCGAGCAGTCCCCAGGTGAGCAGGTGCGGCTGATCCGCCCGGGTCACCGGCACACCGGCGTGATCGTCGGCGCCGTGGGGGATCACGGAGACCTTGGCGGGGTCCGCCGCGTACCCGATGAGCAGCCGGTCCCGGGCCGTACCGGTCATGGTGACCACGGCGGAAGCCGTGGCGACAATGGCCTCGAGCAGCGATTTCTGCGAGGCGGTCGGGTTGCTGAGCACGGTGTGCAGCACGACGATGCTGGGTACGGCGAGCCGGCGCAGCAACGGCACGATCTCCGCGCCGTCTTGGCCCGGATAGATGCCGTAATCGTGCTGCACCACCGCGACGTCGAAGGCGTTGAGGGCGGCCGCCGCCTCCCGCCGGCCAGCGTGCGCACCGGACTGCCACGTGTGCACCACCCCGGGCGCGGGGCGCTGGTCGTCGTGGGCCACGGTGACGCGGACGATGCCGTTTCCGCCGGTGCCGTCGTCGAGGTGGGCGGCCAGGGCGGAGTTGAACGTCGCCAGCCCGCAGCGGGTCGGGGAACTCGTGCTCAGGAAACCGTATTTGATGGCCTTACCGGCCTTTCTCATGGAGTCTCATCGAGGTCGTCGTCACCGGGCCGTGGCGGGCGGTGGCAGATCGACGCGCATGGTGAAGATGCCGCCGTCGGTGCTGAGCACGGTCATCGTCGCGGGGGACTGGCCGGCGAGGTAGCCGACGCTCACCGTGTGGCCGGCCGCGACGACGCAGCTCGGCCGGGTCGCCCAGCCCGCGGGGCTCAGCAGGAGCCGCGCGACGCGGCCGTGGAGATGGTCGAGAGCGGGCACGAGGCTGCACAGCTCGGCCCGGAGGTCGGTCGAGCTCGGCGACCACCCGCCGTCGAGCAGGGTGCACTTGGTCGGTGACGCCATGGGGCATTCCCGTCGTCCGGGACCAAACGCAGGCGCGGGGCCCGGCCCGATGACGGGGGCGAGGACGAGGTCCACCAAGGTCGATACGTCGATGACGAAGTCACCGATCAACACCTACCGTACGCGCATCGGCCGCCAACGCGCGTACGGTGGAGTCACAACCGGCTTCTCGACGTCCTCCGACCGATGGCGCGGATGTCGTCGACGAGAGGCGCAGCCATGACACAGACCACCGCCCGCGCGCCGGCCGAGGCCGTCCGCCTCAAGATGGACGCGAGTCCGTCCCGCACCACCGTCCTCGACGGAGGCTGGTGGCCCCGGTCGACGGACGCCGCCGCCGAGCTTCCGGCGCTGGTGGAGGCCCTGGGTGCGAGCCGGGGTCAGATCACCCACGTGCTGCTGAACGGTGACGACTGGGGCCTGCCGCACGCCCGGCGGGTCGCGCGCGGCGACCGGCCGTTGCGGCTGGGCTGGTTCACCTCCCAGCCGCACGGGCTGGTCACGATGATCAGCGAGTTCGGGCTCGACCGCTTCGACCTGATGGTCGTGCCGCCGGACGCGAGCCAGGCATCGGCCGACGCGGCGCTGGCCGCCGCCTCGGATGGCGGCGACAAGCGCCGCACACCAGAGTTGCTCGCGGAGATCGATCACCAGGGCTGATCGGAAGTTCCGGTTTTCAGGTCAGGATCGCGGCCCGGCGTACGGCGATGGTGCTCAGCCGCCGTACCAGGGCGCGATGCCCGTCGCCATCCTCCCAGCCGGTGTCGGCGACGGTGACCAGCACACGCCCGGTGCGCGCGACGACGAGATAGGTGTCCTTGAAGGTGTCGGCGTAGTCGATGTAGACCCGGTGCCGCAAGAGCACTGACTCGTCGCCGGCCACCCCGGACCGCAGCACCGTCCATCGTCCGCCCTGCTCGTCGACCCCGTCGCAGGCGGCCAGCGCCCGGCGCAGGTCACGCAGGTAGCGGCGGGCGCCGCCGGCTCGGTAGATCGCCACGTCCTCCATCACGACGGTCGGCCGGTCGTTGAACCCGATCATCGCCCAGACGGCACGGGATGCGCCGCGTGACGACGCGCTGCGATACGGCCGGTCGGCGCACGGCTGCGGCGGTCGCATCGCGTCCCAGTAGTCGTCGGTGACTGTCTCCGGGGTCGCGCCCCCGAGGTCCCTCGCCCGGAGCATCGCGGCGATCGGGACGGACGCCTGCCGCGCTGATGCGGTGACCGGAAGGGATATCGAGGTGCCGGCCCCGGCCGGCGGTGCCGCGGTCACGACGAGCGCGCTGGTGAGCGCGGCGGCGACCGAGAGGTGTAGAAGTGTTGCTCGCTGCATGGTGAGCTCCGTTGTCTGTGGTGGACGATTACCGGATTGGTCCCGTCACCACGCGCTGCGGTTCACGATCTGTCAGGCACTTGACATAGCGATCGCATAACCGCTTGCTACCGGCGCGCATACTGACCGTGATGTATGAGCCGGATGTCGACACCCTGGCCCAGATCGCCTCGGGAGGTGATCTGGCGGCTCTCAACGTCCTCCTCGTGACGGTCCGGCCGGAGGTTCTGCGGCTGTGCTCCCGCGTGCTGTCCAATCGCGAGGACGCCGAGGAGGCGTGCCAGGACACGCTGCTCGCGATGGCCCGGGGTCTGCCGGGGTTCGAGGGCCGCTCCGCGTTCCGCACCTGGCTGTACCGCCTCGCCGCCAACCGTGCCCGCTCCACCTACCGCCGGTCCGGCTCCCGCCTGCCGGCCGAGTGCGTCGACGTGCTGCCCGACCGGGCCGATGCCCGCCGCACGAGCGTGGTGGCGATCACCCGTCTCGACGTGCTCGACGCGATGGGCCGCCTGCGGGCGGAGCTGGCGGAGGCGGTCGCGCTGCGCGACCTGGTGGGACTCGGGTACGGCGAGATCGCCGTGCTTCAGCAGGTGCCCGAGGGCACCGTGAAGTCGCGGATCCACCAGGCGAGACTCCAGCTGCGCGAGCTCCTGCGCCCGGATAACTGAACCCGGGAATCCACTTCGCCGTTTGATCGCACGGGTAACCGGGGAATTCGCGGCTGACACAACCGCTCTCAAGGAGCTGACATGGAAATCTCCGGAATTTTCACCGCTATCATCATCGGCCTGATCATCGGCGCCCTCGGCCGGCTGGTCGTGCCGGGCAAGCAGAACATCCCGATCTGGCTGACGCTCGTCATCGGTGTCGTGGCGGCCTTCATCGGCACCCTGATCGCCTCGGCGGTCGGCGTCGACGAAACCCCCGGGATCGACTGGATCGAGCTGATCCTGCAGGTGGGCCTCGCCGCCGCCGGCGTCGCGGTCGTTGCCGGGGTCCGTGGCGGCCGCCGGCGGTAGCGCGGCCGTTCAGACGAC
>NZ_JBFAZH010000810.1:0-3558 GCF_040681735.1 Actinoplanes sp. NPDC051633
AGCCGCGGCCGCTGGGGGGTGGCCGCGGCTTCAGTCCGTTCGCCGTCAGTCCGCTCCGAACAATTCCAGGGTGCCGGTGACCTCGAGCACCCGCCGGACGATCCCGTGGGCGTTGACCATCCGGATCCCCACCCCGGTCTCGCGGCCCTTGAGGAAACCCTCGATCAGGCCGGCCAGGGCCTCGGAGTCGAGGAAGGCCACGCCGCTCAGGTCGACCATGAGCGTCCGCAGTCCCGGAGCCGTCGCCGCCTCCATGATCGAGTCGCGCACGTCCTCGCGCGCACCGATGTCGAGCGAGCCGCCCAGCCGCAGAGTGCCCAGCCCGTTCCTGGGGACGAAGGTGTCGATCGAGTAATACCGCTCCCGCACCCGATCGTTTCTACCAGCAAGGATGTCGGTACGCGCAGTGCGTATTCATCCGATCGGTTCGGTTTTCTGAGGTTTACGGCCGGTTTCTCGCCCTGCGTGCGCGACCGGCTCCGCTCGGGAAAGGCGGGCTCAGCCGAGGACCGCGACCAGGGTCGTGCCGGCGGGCCAGCGGCCGCGGTCCAGCAGCGTCATGATCCCGGCCATCATCTTGGCCTCGTAGACGGCGTCCAGCGTGATCCCGTGCCGCGACTCGAAGTCGACGACGAAGGCGTCCAGCGCGGCGGTCCGGCGGGCGAAGCCGCCGAAGTGGAACTCCGGCTCGATCGACCAGTTCGTCGTCGTCCGGCCGTACGCCCGCTGCAACGCCGCCACGTCGCCGGCCAGGAAGTCGCCCTTCAGGGCCCCGAAGCCGATCGCCTCGCGGCCCGGCGGCAGGCCCGCCGCGATCCCCGCGAGGGTGGTGCCGGTGCCGCTGGAGCAGCAGACCACGTCGTACGGTTCGGTGATCTCGGACGGCAGCTCCGCGCAGCCGCGCACGCCGTCCGGGTTCGCGCCGCCGGCCGGGATCACGAAGAACCGGCCGAACTCGCGGTGCAACCGGCGCAGGAAGGCCGGCTCGGCGCGGTTGCGGTACTGCGCGCGGTCCACGTAGGTGATCGTCATGCCGAGCTCGGCGGCCCGGCCCAGGATCGGGTTGAGCGGCAGGTGCTCCTCGCCGCGGACCACCCCGATCGTGGCGAACCCGAAGTGGTGCCCGGCCGCCGCCGTGGCCAGGATCTGTTTCGAGTACGCCCCGCCGAAGGTGAGCAGCGTGTCCGACCCGCCGGACGCCGCGGCCGCCAGGTTGTGCTTGAGCTTGCGCCACTTGTTGCCGGGCAGGTCCGGATGGATCAGGTCGTCGCGCTTCAGCAGCAGCCGCACGCCGGCCGCCCGCGCCCGGTCGTCGGCCAACTCCTCCAGCGGGGACGGCAGACCGAGTACGACGTCGCTGATCGGAGACGTCACGGGCCGCTGAACGTGGTCAGGAACCGGTCGCGGAAGGCGTCCATCCGGGCCGGCGGGGTGGACGGCAACGGTTTGAGGCCGGGCGCCCACTGCCACGACGCCATCTTGGCCAGCACCGCCTTGTCGCGGGTGACGATGCTGATCGGCACGTCGCGGCCCGCGTTCTGCCCGGTGACGATCGGGGATGGCTGGTGGTCGCCGAGGAAGACCAGCACCAGGTCGTCGTCGCCGTACTTCTCCACATACGACACCAGGCTGTTCACCGAGTACTCGACCGAGCGCAGGTACTCCGCGCGGACCCGGTCGGTGTCCTTCCAGACCTCGGTGGCCGACGGGTCGTGCGCGGTCATCGGGCCGAAGATCGCGCCGTCCCCGAGCTCGTCCCAGCCGACCAGGTCAGGGATCGGCGCCCACGGCGTGTGGCTGGAGACGAAGGTGATCTCGGCCATCAGGTTCTTGCGGTCCGGCTTGGAGCGTTCGAGCCTCTCGAAGGCCTGCAGGGTGAACTGGTCGGGCATGGTCGCCCAGCTGAACTTCGGGCCGTGATAGCCGAGGTCCTTCTCGCCGTAGATCTGCTGGAAGCCGTAGAACTCGCCCTCCGGCCAGGCGTAGGTCAGGCCCGGCTCGACGCCGACGGTGCGCCATTCGGCCCGCCCGAACGCGCTGGTCAGCGTCGTGCGGTCGCTGGCGGTCAGGGTGCGGTAGCGCTGCTCGTTGTCCACCCACAGCCCGGACTGGAAGGTGGAGTGGGCCAGCCAGCTGCCGCCGCCGGCGGTGGGCGAGGTGAGCCAGCCGCTCTGCGCGCCGTACCCGGCCGCGGTCAGCTTGGCGGTGCCCGCCCGCAGCGTGGCGTCCATCTTCGCGGCGTAGTCGGGGTCCTCGACCGCGCTGCGTCCGTAGCTCTCGATGAACGCGAAGACCACGTCCTTGCCGCGCAGGCCGGTGAGCAACTGGTCGGGCGGGGTGTCGCGGAACCGGTCGTCGGCGGCCAGGACGGCGAACTCGCGCTTGTCCTTGATGCCCTCCGGAATCTTCAGGTAGGTGTCGCGGGCCAGCGTGATCGCCGTGTCCGAGGAGATGAACACGGTCGAGACGAAGTGCGTGCCGAGCAGGGCGAGGACGATCCAGGCCGCGCTGAGCGCGAGCACGGTCCGCGAGGCGGCGGTGCGGTGCCGCTCGGCGAGGCGGGTCAGGCGCAGCGTCGACCAGGCCATCAGCACGGGTACGCACAGCACGAGCAGCATCGCGCCGACCGCCGCCAGCTTGGCACCGGTCTCGCCGATCGAGTCGCCCAGGAAGCTGAGCCCGTCGTCCAGCAGCGTCCAGTCGAGCACCGGGTTGAACGGCCGGGCGAGCGCACTGTAGAACGCCATGTCGACGATCTTCACGATGGTCAGCAGGCCGAGCAGGGTGCCGCCGACGATCGCCGTCACGCGCCGGATCCGAGGCGGCAGCACCAGCAGCACCGCGATCGCGATGAGCGCCTCCATCGGGATCCGGATGAAGGCCTCGGCGGTGTTGGAGCCCTCGGGCAGCCGGCTGACGTTCTGCGGGGTGCTGAGCGCCAGGAAGACCAGCACCGCGGCCAGCGCGGTGAACACGCCGGCCGCGATGCGGCGCCAGCGGCGGGGTGAGGGCGGGTTTTCCGGGGTCATCGTTGCGTCGGCGGAGCCGAGAAGATCGACGGACAAGGCGGATCCTTCGGTACGAGCAAGCGCACGGCCGGGCATGTGCCGCACACAGCTAGTACGTCACTTCCCGGCGAACGGTTCACGGGCAGCACTGTAGGCCCTGTGCAGGGTGGCGACGACGACCGCCGTGCAGGAGAGCACCACGGCGGCCACGATGAGCAGGAGGACCGGATAGCCGACGGCCGGCGCCGGCCACGCCAGCAGCACCGGCAGCGCGAAGCCGGCGTAGGTGATCGACCAGTACAACCCGGTCAGCCCGGCCAGGTCCTGCGGCGGCGCCATGGCCTGCACCTCGACCAGCCCCGAGACGATGCAGATCCCGTAGGCCGCGCCCAGGACCGCGGCGCCCGCCACGGCGAGCAGCGGCGAGTGCGACACGGCGACCGCGGCGAGCAGCAGGGTGCCGGTCAGGAAGACGAGCATGCCGGCGACCGCCTGCCGGCCGCGGGTGACCCGGCCGATCCACGGCACCGCCGGCTGGACGCCGGCTCCG
>NZ_JBFAZH010000811.1:0-3549 GCF_040681735.1 Actinoplanes sp. NPDC051633
CCCTGCCGGGCGGTCACGGTGCCCTCGACGACGACACCGCCGGGGATGCCGGACACGCCGCTCTCGGTCGCCGGGCCCTGTGACGCCAGCCGGGCGGCCGCCTGCTGCCGCGGATCGGGGATGTTCTTGACGTTCATGCCCGGCGGCGCGGACACCACCGGCCCGGCCTCCACCATGAGCACGGTGACGGCGGGCACCTGCTCGAGCAGGAGCCGGGCGTAGGTGGCTCCGGTCGGTCCGCTGCCGACGATGAGCACAGTGGGGCTCACGAGGCCGGTGCTCACGAGGTCGGTGCTCACGCGGTCACCGCCGGCGCCGGCGCCTCGAGCAGGCCCTTGAGCATGTCCTGCTGGGCGCGGATCTGGTCGAAGGCGCTGTGCCGATCGCTGTACGCGTGCGCCTCGTACTCGCTGGAGATGAAGCCGGTGTAGTTCTGCTCGCGCAGGACCCGGACCACGGCCGGGTAGTCGATCGACGGATCCTCGCCGTCGACGACGCCGTAGAACTTGCCGTGCACGTGGATCACGTGCGGGAAGAACTCGGCCCACCGGGCGGGGTCCATCCGCCCGTGCATGGTGAAGATCATCCGCAGGTTCCCGGTCTGGGCCGCGGTGGCGCCCAGCTGCGCGGCCCGGCGCTCGAGCTCGGGGAACTTCGCCATCGTCGGGCCGGGCTCGGCCCACACCTGCTTGGCCAGCGCGGTCAGTTCCGGCGCGACGCCGGCGGCCCGGTGGGCGTCGTCGACGGCGTCCGGCACCGCGCGCATGCTGGCGGAGAAGTCCGGGATGAAGCCCAGCCACGGCGTGTCCAGGCGGGTGAACAGCTCCTTGAGCGCGGCCACCGGCGGGGCGTCGATGGTCAGCGGAGCGTGGATCTCCACGCCGATCTTCACGCCGAGCTGCTCGGCGAGCGGCAGCAGCCGGGTCAGGATCGGCGGCCCGGACTCGATGCCGACGCGGACGGCCGGGAAGCCCAGCGCCGCCGCGCCACGCAGCTGCACGGCGACGTACTCGTAGGCCTCGTCGTCGCTGAGCAGCCGGCCGGGGTACAGGCCCAGGTCGAGGTTGATCGCCAGGCACGACGGCGTGAGGCCGGACTCGTCGATCAGCGCGCGGACGTCCTTCACCGCCGCGTCGTCGAGGCGCGGCCAGCCGCGCAGGCTCTGGAACGCGACCATCTCCAGGCCGGGTCCGAGGTCGCGGGCGGCCACCTCGCCGATCAGCGAGCGCAGGTCACGGCCCGGCTTGCGCTGCTCGAGCGTCAAGCTGAACAGGGTGGTGCCCAGGCGGGGCAGCCCCGGAGCGGTGTCGGTCACGGAAGGCTCCTCATCAGGCTGCGGTCAGCGTCTTGTCGGTGGCACTGGGCGCCACCAGCGGCACCCGGGCCGGACCGGTCAGGATGTACGGGATGGACAGGCCGAGCAGCAGCCGCACCCGGTGCTGCCGGCCGGCCCGGGTCGCCACGGGCGTGTGCAGCACCAGCGGATCGGTGGTGAACCAGAACTCGTCGCCCCGGCCGGCCAGCTCGGCCCATCCGTACCGGTGGCCGTTGACCGTGACCGACAGGGCGGCGGTGTCGATGCGCTCGTCGTCGACGGTCAACTCGACCACCGCCAGGGAGGGCAGCGGCAACGCCCGGTACCAGTGCGAGTACACGGCGATGTCCAGACCGCCGTCGGTGGCGGTCAGCGAGTCGGCCCGCACCACCTGGTCGTCGAGGGGGCCCATCTCAGCCCTCCCGGCCGGTGCCGGCCAGCGTCAGGCGCTTGCGGTCGCGGCCACCGCTGAGCACCGGCATGTAGGACACGCGCAACCGGACGGCGACGGCGACGTCGTGCTCTCCGGGGGTGAGGGGCTGATCGGTCTCGAAGGTGAGCTCGGCCCGTTCGCCCATCTCCCAGCGGTCATCGGTGACCAGGGGCAGACGGTCGAAGCCGTAGGTGTTGCCGTGCACCGTGAACGTGGTGCGCTCGGGCGGGATCGGCGCGCCGTCGAGGGTCAGGTCGACGGCCTCCACCATGGACAGGGTCAGGCCGCGGTAGTACGGCATCCGCACCTCGACGACGCCGCCGGGCCGGCCGTCCGGCCGGGGCCGGAGACCCTCCTCGCAGACGATGTACTTGTCGAACATCTTCAGTCCTCTCCGAGCAGACGGGTGAACATGGCGTGCTGGCGGCGGACCTGCTCGACGCTGTCCACCGGGTGGACGTCCTGGATGTGGCGGTTGCCCTCGTACTCGCTGGAGAGGTAGCCGTCGTAGCCGCCGTCGATGAGCACCGGGACGATCTCGTCGTACGGGATGGAGTACTCGACGCCGTCCTCGGTCATCTCGTAGAACTTCGCTTGGATGTGCCCGATCAGGGCCATGTGCGGGAGCATCTCCTTCGGTTCGGTCCACAGGTAGTGCGAGGCCTGCCGGGCGAGTCCGAAGTCGACGGGCCCGCCGCCGCGGTAGTTGACGATGTCCATCAGGGCGTGCACGTCGCCGTGGTCGTCGTAGGTCTTGACGATGAGATCGACCAGCTCGGGCTTGGCGCCGTCGCGCAGCGCCCGCTCGGTGACCACCCGCGGGAAGCGTTTGACGTAGGTGCCCATGTCCGGCATCAGGCCCAGCGCGGGGGAGCCGGTCCGGTGCATGACCTCGAGGTGCTGCAGGATCCACGGGTGTGCGTAGTGGAACGGCGCGTGTACCTCCAGCAGCAGCCGGACGCCCTTCTCCTCGGCGTACGGGGCGGCCGCCTCCATCACCTCGGGCGGGGTGTTGATGATCGCCCGGATGATCGACGCGCCGAGGCGTACGGCGATGTCGATGTCCTGATGGACGGAGGCGACCTGCTCCTCCAGGGTGAGCCACCGGTCGGGGTGCCGCTTGGTGTCGAGGAAGAGATCGGTGGCCACCGGCGTCGTGCCGTACCGCCGCATCCAGGCGAACCAGTCGTCGACGAACTCGTCGGTGAGCCGGGGGTATCCCGGGATGGACTGCTCCGGGATGATCTCGATGCCCAGGGCGCCGATCTCGCCGGCGACCCGGATGCAGTCCTCGAGCGACATGGTGCGCAGGAAGTACTCCTCCTGGAAGGAGTACAGGCTGACGCCTCGTTTGATGCGGTGCGGGGTGGTCATGAGGTCCTCGTCTCCATCGGGCCGGTTCGGGGCTTGCGGGGGTCCACCCAGTGCGGCAGATCCCAGGGGCGGGCGAGCGCGTCGCGCAGCCGTGCGGCGAGCTGATCGGGGCCGGGCAGCGGCGACATGCGGCCGTCGGACCGGGTGTAGACGCGGCAGGTCAGGGCCGGCGGTGCGTCGACGGGGAACAGGTCCTGGCCGCCGACGTGGAAGGTGGGCGACCCGGGGAAGGTGAGCCGCTGCGCCTCGGCGCGGGAACCCACCTCGCGGGTGACCACGTGCACCTCCTCCCGGCCGAGATCGGCCAGCACGTCGCGCAGCATGTCGGCGGCCTGCCCGTGCGTGGGGCAGCCCTGCCACCAGAGCAGCTCGACGCGCCACTTGACCGAGCAGCCGGCCGGTGAGGTGATCGGGCGGGCGACGTCGC
>NZ_JBFAZH010000812.1:0-3546 GCF_040681735.1 Actinoplanes sp. NPDC051633
CCGTTCTCCGACCGGACCTGATCGCCCAGCCGGCGAGCAGCAGTGACCATGGCTGAATCGTCGATCGCCGTGCGGATCGCGGCCGCCAGACGCGGGCATCGGCAGCGCCAAGACCGCCGGGACGCCCAGCTTCTCCGCGACGTGCTGCCCGGCCATGATCTGACCGTTGTGCACGATCAGATCGGCACCTGCGCCCGACCCGGTCGACGCCAGCTGCCAGGAGTCGTCGAGCACGCGGGTGAACATCGCCGGCAGCCGCCGCATCAGCGCCGCTTTCGCCCGCAGGCCGCCGGTAGCAACGTCCCCGACTGCGGACCCGCTGTCCAGCACCCGCAGCGGGCCGTCGTCCACGCCGGCAAACGACACACCCTGGCCGGCGATCAGGTCGGCGAACCGCTCGGGCGCCGCAACGACTGCCTGATGACCGCGCCGCTGCAGTTCCTGCGCCAGCGCGACGAACGGCTGCACATCACCGCGCCTGCCCAACGTCAGGATCAGAACCTTCATCGTGAGCCTCCCGAAGACGCCGACCAGCCAAGGCCGACCAGCCTTCCCGGCTCACCGCGAGCGAGCATACGCCGACCGTCCACGCCCACAGCCGAATGCCGAATGTGTCTCGCACGCCCGCCGGCGAACAACGAGGCGTCGTAGCGGCCTGCACCGCCGCGATACCCGGTGTTGAGGCGGTCCAACTGCTACGTTGATCGCGGTGTGCCGGGAAGTCTGGTCGGCGATTGATGACGGCTGTCCAGATGCGGGAGACGTGATGACGGAGCGTACGAGTCGGTGAGTGCGCTCGCCTGGATCGCCGTCTGCGTCTTCGTGGCGGCCTACGTGCTCATCGCCACCGAGAAGATCAACCGCGTGGCCGTCGCGCTCGGTGGCGCGGCGATCATGCTCGCCCTGGGGGCGACGGACGCCGAGCACGCGTTCTTCTCCGAGGAATCGGGCATCGACTGGAACGTCATCTTCCTGCTGCTCGGCATGATGCTCATCGTCGGCGTACTGAAACGCACGGGCCTGTTCGAGTACGTCGCCATCTGGGCCGCGAAGAAAGCGCGCGGCCGCCCGTTCCCGATCATGGTGATCCTGATCGTGGTCACCGGTGTGGTGTCCGCCGCGCTCGACAATGTCACCACCGTGCTTCTCGTCGCGCCGGTCACCCTGCTGGTCTGCGACCGGCTCGGCGTACCCCCGGTGCCGTTCCTCATCGCCGAGGTGCTGGCGTCCAACATCGGCGGCACCGCCACCCTGGTGGGCGATCCGCCGAACATCATCATCGCCAGCCGCTCCGGCCTGACCTTCAACGACTTCCTCTCCGTGCTCGCGCCGTTCGCGGCCATCGTCCTGGTCGTGCTGGTCCTGCTGTGCCGGATCATGTTCCGCCGGGCATTCCGCTACGACGCCGAGCGCACCGCCGCGGTGATGGCACTGCGCGAACGCGACGCCATCCGCGATCCCCGGCTGGTCGTCATCAGCCTTGGCGTACTCGTGGCCGTCCTGGTCGCGTTCACCCTGCACACCTTGCTCGGCCTCGAGCCGTCAGTGGTCGCCCTGCTCGGTGGACTGTTACTACTGGCCTTGTCCCGCCTCGACGCGACCGAGATCGCGCGCGATGTCGAGTGGCCCACGCTGGTCTTCTTCGCCGGGCTGTTCGTCATGGTCGGTGGCCTGGTCACCACCGGCGTGATCGACGAGCTGGCGCGCGGAGCCATCGACGCCGTCGGCGGCGAGCTGGAGCCGGCCACGATGCTGCTGCTCTGGGCGTCAGCGGGGCTGTCGGCGATCGTCGACAATATCCCCTACGTCGCCACCATGAGCCCGATCGTCGCCGAGCTCGTGAACGCCTCGGGTGGGCTCGACCGGGCCCAGGTGCTGTGGTGGGCGCTGGCCATCGGGGCCGACTTCGGCGGCAACGCCACCGCCGTCGGCGCCTCCGCGAACGTCGTGGTGCTCGGCATCGCGGAACGGGCCGGGCACAAGATCACATTCTGGGGATTCACCAAGTACGGGCTGATCGTCACCGTCATCTCGGTGGCGCTGGCCGTACCCTATCTATGGCTGCGGTTCTTCACCTTCTGAGCGCCGGTCAGGTCCCGAGCAGCCGGTCCAGCAGGCCGTCGAGGGTGATCGCCCCGGTCATCACCCGCTCCTTGTCGACGACGGCGACGAGCGGCACGTTGAAGCGGGCCATCACGGACGCGACCTCGAGCATGGTGGCGTCGGCGCTGACGGCCGGCAGTTCCGGGCGGTTCCTGGGAAGCAGGTCGGCGACGGTGCGATCCCCGATGCCCTCGAGGATGACGTCGGCGGCCGCCTCGTCGATCACCCGGGCCAGCGCCGGATCCTCCTGGCAGTAGGACGGCAGAGCCATCCGGAGCACCTGGGTGCCGGCCAGGACGGTCAGCGGCCGACCGTTGCGATCGACCACGATCAGCCCGGGCAGATCTTGGGAAGCCAGCACCTTCGCCGCCTCCCGTGCCGGCGTGTCCTCGGCCACCGTGCTCATCGGCGTCGACAGGTCACCCGCACGCATGTCGGTCACCTCGCATGGGGGTGACGATACGCGTCCCCGGGGAGATGCCGGCGTCTGCTCGGCGCTCGCGTTGCCAGGCCCGGACGCCGACAGAACCAGTCGCCACAAGCGCTCAACGACGTCTTACCGCACGGGCCCGGCGTCGCAGGACCCCGTGCCAAGCGGGCGTCTCGGTCTCGTTGTCGAAGGCGCGAGCCACGACCACGTCGGTCGACGAATGCAGCAGGATCGAGATGACGATCGTCAGAGCGACCAGATGGAACACTTCGTCGGCGGCGGCGATGCCGGACTCGAGCACCAGCAGGCCGTAGACCACGGACGCGAAGCCCTTCGGGCCGAACCACATCGCCGCGGCCTGCTCGCGCATGTCCAGCCCCGAGCGCAGGAACGACAGCCACAGCGCCACCGGGCGGGCGACGAAGATCGCCAGAAGTGCGAACACCCACCCCGCCCAGGAGATGTCGCCGAGGAATTCGACGGAGATCAGCGCACCGAAAACCAGCAAAGCGGCTAGCTTGAACAACTCGGCGATGTTCTCCCCGAAGTGCTCGAACGCGGCCCGTTGCCGCGGCCCGAACGTGGCCACCGTGATGCCGGCCGAGAACGCCGCGAGGAACAGGTTCGCATGCGTCGCCTGCGCCACCCCGAGCACGAGCAGACCGATCGCGAGTCCGTTGAGCGGTTCGTAGGCAGTCGAGGCCGCGAAGAAGCGAGTGCGCTCGAGCAGGATCGCCGCGACCGGGATGACCACCCCGACGACCAGCCCCAGGGACACCTCCAGGGCCAGTTCTGCGAGGTGCAGATCATCGGAGCCGGCGGCGACGGCCAGAAAGACGATGACGAACGGCAACGCCAGACCGTCGTTGACCCCGGACTCCACATTGAGCAGGTGCCGGAGCCGCGCCGGGACCTTGTCGTTGCCGACCAGCGCGGACGCGAACACCGGGTCGGTCGGGGCCAGGATCGCTCCGATCAGCAGCGACTCCGCCCATCCCAGTCCGGCCACGTAG
>NZ_JBFAZH010000813.1:0-3545 GCF_040681735.1 Actinoplanes sp. NPDC051633
GGCCGGGTTCTCCTTCCCGCCGGGCGGAATCGCAGCCCCGTTGAGCCCGAATCCCTTGCCGGGTGAGAACCGGCTGTCGGCGGTCGGATCCTTGAAGTCCGGCAGGCCGTTCGCGCGCAGGCACTGGGCCGACCGGACCCCGGCCTGGATCAGTTTCGGCGGTGGCGGCCCCTGATCCCGCATCGAGAAGCTCGCCGCCCCGATCAGGTCGTGGCAGGCCGTCTGAATGGCGTCGAGCTGCGGCCCTTCGAGGCTGCGCAGGGCGACGTCATCGGTGTAGACGTAGCCGTCCGCGGTCAGCAGCGGGTCCTGGTAGTTGGGTGCGCCGTGTTGCCTGATGCAGTCGGCGGCGGCGTGCAGCTTCGCCCGGCGGCCGGCACTGCCGTCCCCGCCCACCGCGTTGGGATTGTCGCTGTCGCCGTTGTTGCCGGTGCCCGAGCCGGCACTGGCACTGGTGGCCAGGCGAGGCACGGTCGGCGACGCCGGCTCGTCGGTGCACCCGGCGACAGCGGTCAGCGCGACGGTGACCACGGCGGTCACCAGGAAGCGTTTCATGACGAACCCCCGGATTGATTGATGTCGGAACCGGTGTACCGGGGCGGCGATGACATCAGCGCTACGCGCCGTGTAGGACGAATGTCATCTCCGGCGGGGCACAATGACCGCATGCGCGTGCTGGTGGTCGAGGACCACGTCACGTTGGCCGCCCGCATCGGCGAGGGCCTGCGCGATGCCGGGATGGCGGTCGACGTCGTCCATGACGGGGCCGCCGCGCTGACCGGCGTGGCCGAAACCACCTACGACGTGGTCGTCCTCGACCGGGACCTGCCGGTGGTGCACGGAGACCACGTCTGCCGGACCCTCGCGATCGACACCGCGGCCCGGATCCTCCTGCTGACCGCGGCCACGTCGATCGCCGACCGGGTGGACGGCCTGGAACTGGGCGCGGACGACTACCTCGGCAAACCGTTCGCGTTCCCCGAGCTGGTCGCCCGGGTGCGCGCTCTGGCTCGCCGGACGCCATCGGCGCCACCGCTGATCCAGCGCGGGAACCTGATGGTGGACCGGGCCCGCCACCGGGCGAGCCGCGCCGGGCAGGCGTTGTCGCTGACCCGCAAGGAGTTCGGCGTCCTGGAGATGCTGCTGGCCGCCGACGGTGCCGTGGTCAGCGCCGAACAGATGCTGGAACACGTGTGGGACGCCCACGCCGACCCGTTCAGCAACGTCGTCTCGGTGACGCTGGCCCGGTTGCGGCGCAAGCTGGGACCGCCGCCACTGATCGAGACGGTGGTCGGCCGGGGCTACCGGCTATGACGAGAATCCGCCTCCGGCTCACCGTCCGGGTGCGCCTCACCCTCATCTACACCGGGCTCTTCGCGATCGGCGGGATCATCCTCGTGGCGATCACCTACGGCCTGCTCGCGGCGAACCTGCCCGGCCCCGACCCGAAGGCCGCTGCCGCCGTGAAGCCCGTCCCGGGTGATCTCCTCGACTTCTGCGCACGGGCGGCCGACGATCCGAACGCCGACCCCACCCTGCTGTACAAGTGCAAGGCGGCGTACGCGGAGGGTGTCTTCGAGGGGGTGACCACTCAGCGTCAGGCGACGCTCGATCGCCTGCTCTGGTATTCGCTGGGCACCGTCTCCGCGGTCACGCTGCTGGCCGCGGTGGCGGGTTGGCTGGTCGCCGGTCGCGTGCTGCGACCCGTGCACCGGATCACCGAGGCGGCTCGCAACGCATCCGAGGACGACCTCGGCGCCCGCGTCGCGCTGGCCGGTCCGCGCGACGAGCTCCGGGAGCTGGCGGACACCTTCGACGAGATGCTGGACCGCCTGCAGTCGGCCTTCGAGGGTCAGCGCCGGTTCATCGCCAACGCCGGCCACGAGTTGCGGACGCCGCTGACGGTCATGCGTACGTCCGTCGACGTGGTGCTCGCCAAGCCCGAGCCCACCCGCGCCGAGCTGCTGGGCATGGGCCGCGACATCCGGGCCGCCGTGTGTCACGCCCAGGCTTTGACCGACGCGCTGCTCACCCTTGCCAGCACCGACCGAGCGGAGATCGGCACGGAGCGGGTCGACCTGGCCACGGTCACCGAGGATGCGATCGACTCGGCCGCGCCCGCCGGTCGCGGGTTGCACCTGCACACGGCGCTGGCGCCGGCGCCCACCTCCGGCGATGCGATCCTGCTCGAGCGGCTCGCGATCAACCTCGTCGACAACGCGGCGCGGTACAACCTGCCGGGCGGTGGCGATGTGTGGGTCACCACGGCGACGGCCGGCGACCGGGCCGAGCTGACCGTGGACAACACCGGCCCGGTCATCGCCGCGGAGGCGGTCGATGGGCTGTTCGAGCCGTTCCGCCGGCTGCACGACCGCACCGGCGACGGTGGATTCGGTCTCGGGCTGGCGATCGTGGCAACGATCGCGGCGGCGCACGGCGGCCACGCGGAAGCCCGGCCCCGCCCGGGCGGCGGGCTGAGCGTCAGGGTCGACCTGCCCCTCACCTCCTAGCCGCGCCCCGCCTGCCGCCCCGCCTGCCGAGGCCGAGCTGACTGACGCCGGCGGATCGCTGAAGAGTGTTGTGCGACACATTCAACTCGTGTTTACTGCACGCAACACGAGTTGAATGGAGACGCGATGCCGCGAATCATCCTCGACATGGACCTTGCGATGGGGGCTCCCGGCTCCGACATCGACGACGGTTTCGCTCTGGCTCTGGCCCACGCCGACCCCGGGATCGAGCTCGAACTGCTCACCCTGGTCAACGGCAACACCGACGTCGAGAGCGCAACGATCCTGACCGGCGAGCTGGTGCGGCGTCTCGGCATCAAGGACGTCCCGATCATCAAGGGCGCGGCCGCCGCGTTCACGCATCCCGAGGTCGTCCGGACGCCCGCCGACCACGTGGAGGCGCTGCGTGGCAGCGTCCCGCCGCCCACCCCGGGCTATGCCGCGGCCGCGATCGCCGAGCACATCATGGCGAACCCGGGCGAGATCACGCTCGTCGCGATCGGCCCCCTCACCAACGTGGCGGCCGCCCTGAACCTGGAGCCGCGGCTCGCCTCCGCCGTGAAGGAGATCGTGATCATGGGCGGCATCTTCTTCGGGACGATGACCGACCGCACCATGCCCGGCGAGTTCAACGTCTGGATGGACCCGGAGGCGGCGCAGGCCGTCCTGCGCTCGGGCGCCCCGCAGCGCTGGGTCGGCCTCGATGTGACGCTGCAGGTCCGGCTCACCCGCGAGCACGCCGCGCGGCTGATCGCCTCCGATACGCCGTTCGCGCCCTTCGCCGGCGAGTCGACCATCGCCTGGATCGACCACCTCAAGGAGCGCTACCCCGGCAGCGCCATCGACGCCGACTCCTGCGCGATGCACGATCCGCTCGCCGTCGCCGTGCTCACCCGCCCGGACATCTGCGAGTTCCGCGAGGTCGCCGTCTCGATCGTCACCGGTGACGGCGAGGCCCGCGGCGTCATGATCACCGATCGGCGGGAGAGCTCCGACCCGCCGCCCGCCAACTGCCGCGTCGCGGTCGGCGTGAAC
>NZ_JBFAZH010000814.1:0-3543 GCF_040681735.1 Actinoplanes sp. NPDC051633
GGGTGAGTTCGTCACGCACGAGCACGAGACCTCCGGCGGGGTACGCCTGGTGCGCAACCCGGACGGCACGCACCAGCTCGAGCTCGCCGGGCTGGACACCTCCGACGGCCCCGATCTGCGCGTGTGGCTCACCGACCAGCCGGTCCGGACGGGCACCGACGGCTGGCGGGTCTTCGACGACGGCCGCCACTTGGAGCTCGGGAAGCTGAAGGGCAACCAGGGCGACCAGATCTACCGGCTGCCGGCCGGCGTCGATCCGGCCGGCTTCCGCAGCGTCTCGATCTGGTGCAAGCGGTTCGCCGTCTCGTTCGGCGCCGCCGAACTCCGCTCCTGACCCCGCCTCAGCGGGGCACGACCTTCTCGATCGCCCACTGCCGCCAGGTGTCCAGGTGGTGCTGGACCATTGCCAGCTGCTCGGCCACCGGGCCCGGGCCGGTCGAGCCCGGCGTCGTGCGCGCCGCCAGCGCCGAACGCACCGACAGCACCGCACGCACCGACGGGTCCAGGTGTTCGCTGACCGTCTTCAGGTCGTCGTCGGAGACGTCCTCCAGCTCGCACTCGCGGGCCGAGCACAGCGCCACCAGCCGGCCGGTGATCTCGTGCGCGTCGCGGAACGGCACGTTCTTGCGCACCAGCCAGTCGGCGACCTCGGTGGCCAGCGAGAAGCCGACCGGCGCCGCTGCCGCCAGGCGGTCCACCCGGACCGTCATCGTCGAGATCATCCCGGCCAGGGCCGGCAGCAGCAGCTCCAGGGTGTCCACCGCGTCGAAGGCGGGCTCCTTGTCCTCCTGCATGTCGCGGTCGTAGGTGAGCGGCAGCCCCTTGAGCATGGTCAGCACCGCCACCAGCCCGCCGACCAGCCGCCCGCTCTTGCCCCGGGCCAGCTCGGCGATGTCCGCGTTCTTCTTCTGCGGCATGATCGACGACCCGGTGGCGAAGGTGTCGTCCAGCTCCACCCAGCCGAACTCGGTGGACGTCCAGAGCACCACCTCCTCGCCGAGGCGGGACAGGTGCACGCCGATCAGCGCGGTGATGAAGAGGAACTCGGCCACGAAGTCACGGTCGGCCACGGCGTCCATGGAGTTGGCCGCCGGCGCGGTGAAGCCCAGCTCCTTGGCCACCGCGGCCGGGTCGAGCGGCAGCGACGAACCGGCCAGCGCCCCGCTGCCGAGCGGGGAGATCGCGGTCCGCTTGTCCCAGTCGCTCAGCCGGTCGAGGTCACGCAGCAGCGGGTGCACGTGGGCCAGCAGCCAATGGCCGAAGCTGACCGGCTGCGCGTGCTGCACGTGGGTCAGGCCCGGCGCCGGAGTGTCCACGTTGCGCGCCGCCTGCTCGGTCAGCGCGTCGGCCAGCTCGACCACCGCGACGGCCACCCCACGGGCGTGGTCGCGCAGGTAGAGCCGCAGGTCGGTGGCGACCTGGTCGTTGCGGGACCGGCCGGCGCGCAGCTTGCCGCCGAGCGCGCCGAGCCGCTCGAGCAGGCCGCGTTCCAGCGCGGTGTGCACGTCCTCGTCGTCGACCGTGGGCCGGAACTCGCCGGACGCGCAGGCCGCCTCGAGGTCGTCGAGCGCGGCCAGCATCTGGCCCAGCTCGTCGGGGTCCAGCAGGCCGGCCGCGGCCAGCACCCGGGCGTGCGCGCGGGAGGCGGCCAGGTCGTAGGGCGCGAGCCGCCAGTCGAACTGGACGCTGACCGACAACCGGGCGAGGGCCTCGGCGGGGCCGCCGGCGAACCGGCCGCCCCACAACGAAGTCTTGCCGTGGTCAGCCATTGAGCCGGTTGTCCCGGGCCGACGCCATCCGTGAGGGCAGCCCCCAGAGCTGCACGAAGCCCTTCGCGAGGGACTGGTCGAACGTGTCCCCGGTGTCGTAGGTCGCCATCCCGAAATCGTAGAGGCTGGCCTCGGACCGCCGGCCGGTGACCACCGCGCGAACGCCGTGCAGGGTCAGCCACACCTCGCCCGACACGTATTTCTGGGTGTCGTCGATGAACGCGTCGAGGGCGTGCTTGAGCGGCGAGAACCACAGGCCGTCGTAGACCAGCTCGCCCCACCGCTGGTCGACCGAGCGCTTGAAGCGGGCCACGTCCCGCTCGACGGTGACGTTCTCGAGCTCCTGGTGCGCGGTGATGAGGGCGATCGCGCCGGGCGCTTCGTACACCTCACGGCTCTTGATGCCGACCAGCCGGTCCTCGACCATGTCGAGCCGGCCGACGCCTTGCGCGCCGGCCCGCCGGTTGAGCTCCGCGACCGCCTGCAGCGGGGTGACCGTCTCGCCGTCGATCGCGACCGGGTTGCCCTGGTCGAAGGCGATCACGACCTCGTCTGGGTCGCGGAGGACGGCCGGGTCCTGCGTGTACGAGTACAGCTCCTCGATCGGGCCGTTCCAGATGTCCTCGAGGAAGCCGGTCTCCACCGCGCGGCCCCACAGGTTCTGGTCGATCGAATACGGCGACTTGTGCGTCACGTCGATCGGCAGGCCCCGCTCCCCCGCGAGCGCGATCGCCTTGTCCCGGGTCCAGGCGAAGTCGCGGGCCGGTGCGATCACCTTCAGCTCCGGGGCGAGCGCGCCGATGCCGACCTCGAACCGGACCTGGTCGTTGCCCTTGCCGGTGCAGCCGTGCGAGACGATCGTGCCGCCGTACTGCTTGGCCGCCTCGACCAGGTGCCGGACGATCAGCGGCCGGCTGAGCGCGGACACCAGCGGGTAGCGGTCCATGTATAGGGCGTTGGCGCGCAGCGCGGGCAGGCAGAAGTCGGCGGCGAACTCGTCGCGCGCGTCCACCACGACGCTCTCGGCGGCGCCGCAGTCCAGCGCGCGCTGCCGGATCACCTCCATGTCCTCGCCGCCCTGGCCGACGTCGAGCGCGACGGCGATGACCTCGCCACCGGTCTGGTCCGCGAGGTACGGGATGGCGACGGAGGTGTCGAGGCCTCCGGAGTAGGCAAGAACGACCCGCTCGGTCACGGGGTACTCCTTTCGAGGTTTTCCTGGGTGTGTCCTGCCCATTCGGCGAGCTTGTCGGCCAAGGCCTTGCCGCCGGTCACGTCGCGGGCCACGACGAGAATCGTGTCGTCGCCGGCGATGGTGCCGACGACATCGGTGAGCCCGGAGCGGTCCAGCGCGCTGGCGAGGAACTGCGCCGCCCCGGGCGGGGTTCGGAGGATCGTCAGGTTGCCGCTGGCGTCCACGCCGGTGAGCAGCTCGCGCAGCAGCCGGATCAGCCGGGCGGGCGCCTGCTCCGCCTCGCGCAGCGGGCGCTTGCCGTCCTCCGGGATCAGGTATGCGCCGCTCACCTTGACCGCGCCGAGCTCTTCCAGGTCGCGCGACAGCGTCGCCTGGGTGACCTGGATGCCCTCGGCGGAGAGGATCTCGCCCAGCTCGGTCTGCGAGCGCACCGCGCGGGCGCGGATCAGGTCGACGATCCGCGCGTGCCGCCCGGCGCGGGTGAGCGGCCCGGTCACAACTCCCCGCCCGTGTCGATGAGATAGGCGAGCAACGCCTTCTGGGCGTGCAACCGGTTCTCCGCCTGATCGAAGATCGCGC
>NZ_JBFAZH010000815.1:0-3542 GCF_040681735.1 Actinoplanes sp. NPDC051633
ATCGCGACCTGAGTCTCTCGGCCGACACGGTGGAGGCGGGCGGCAGCGTCCGGATCAGCGTCGACGTGGTCAACACCCGGGATCGCGCAGGCGAGGAGGTGGTCCAGCTCTACACGCGGCAGCGGCGGTCGAGGGTGCGGCAGCCGCTGCGCCGGCTTCGAGACTTCCAGCGGGTACGGCTCGCGCCCGGCGCCCGCGCCACGGTGACCTTCGAGCTGGCCGCGGCGGATCTGGCGTTCCACGACGCGGGGCGGGACGCTCCGGTCGTCGAGACCGCCCGGCACACGGTGATGGTGGGCCGGTCGTGCACCGAGATCACGGCCACCGCGGTGCTGGCGGTGCGCGGTTCCGTGCTGGGAAGCCGGACCGGTCCGCTGAGCGCGGCCACCCGGGACGAGGAGTACGGCACCCGCCTCACCGCGGCGACGGCGCTGTCCGGCGACGCGGTGGTGGCCCGCTCCCCCGGCGCCTGGCTCGGTTTCACCGGTGTGGACGTCGGCGCCGGGCCGCGCCGGGTGCGGGTGACCGCGGCGGCGCCGACCGGCGGCGCCCGCCTCGAGCTGCGGCTCGGCGACCCGTTGACCGGTCCGCTCGCCGCCGCCCTGGACGTGCCGTTCACCGGCGGAGTCCACGACTTCGAGCCGGTCTGCGGCCCGTGGACCGGCGACGGCGTGCACGACCTGTTCCTGGTGATGGACACCGCCGGGGCCCGGGTCGGCGAGATCGCCTGGGACGCGGCCTGATGTCGGCGCCGGTCGAGCGCAAGCGGCCCGACATGGTCACGATCTCGGACGTGGCCCGGCACGCCGGGGTGGCGGTCAGCACGGTGTCCTACGTGCTGTCCGGCAAGCGGGCCATCTCCGCGACCACCCGGCAACGGGTGCTGGCCAGCATCGGCCAGCTCGGCTATCACCCGCACGCCGGCGCACGGGCCCTCGCGAGCCGCCGGTCGAACGTGATCGCGATGGTGCTGCCGCTGCGGTCCGGGATGCACCTGCCGGTGGTGATGGAGCTGGTCACCGCCGTGGTCACCGCGGCGCGGCAGTTCGGGCACGACGTGCTGCTGATGACCGCCGACGAGGGGCCGGCCGGGCTGCGCCGGATCGCCGCCAGCGCGATGGCCGACGGGGTGCTGATCATGGATGTGGAGATGTCCGACGCGCGGGTGCCGACGCTGCGCGAGCTCGAACGACCCAGCGTCCTGATCGGATTCCCGGCCGACCCGTCCGGGCTGACCTGCGTCGACCTCGACTTCCACCTGGCCGGGGCGCGGTGCGTCGACCACCTGGCGGGGCTGGGCCACCGGCGGGTCGCGCTGCTCGGCGCGCCGCCCGTGGTCTATCAGCGCGACACCGGCTTCGCCCACCGCACCCGGGCCGGTTTCCTGGACGCCGCCCGCCGCCATCGGATCGCCGCGACCGCCCGCCCGTGCGGCGAGTCGCCGGCCGAGGCGCGCGCGGCCGTGGAGCAGCTCTTCCGGGACGACCCGGCGGTGACCGGGCTGGTCGTGCACAACGAGGCCGCCATCGGTCACGTCCTCGCCGCGCTGAGCAGCCGGGTCCCGGACGAGATCGCGGTGGTCGCGATCTGCCCGGATCACGTCGCCGAGGCCGCCGCGCCGCCGTTGACCTCCGTGCAGATCCCGGCGGCCGAGGTGGGGCGGCAGGCCGTGTCCCTGCTGATGCGCAAACTGGACGGTGGCGGCGTACCCGAATCCACATTGCTCAGCCCCGTGCTCACCGTGCGGCGCAGCAGCACATCCCCCTGATTCGCAGCCGCCGAGGCGGCGGATGGGTTTCTGACGGGAAGCCGACTCCGACCGATCCAAGTCCCTCCCTCGAGCGAAGTCCTCGCACAGGACACCTTGGGAGAGGACCGTCATGACCACTCGTTCCAGACGCGCGTTCGCGTTCGGCGCCACGGCGCTCGTGCTCGGCGCGACCGTCGCCGGCCTCGGGCCGTCGGCCGGGTCGGCCTCCAGCCACCGCGAGGCGCCGCTGATCGCCTCGGACCCGGCCGCGGACAACACCGACGTGTACGCGTTCGTCAGCCCCGACCGGCCCGGCTACGTCACGTTCATCGCCAACTGGATCCCGTTCGAGGAGCCCAACGGCGGGCCCAACTTCTACCCGTTCGCCACCGACGCCGCCTACAACATCAAGGTGGACAGCGACGGCGACGCCAAGCCCGACGCGACGTTCCGCTGGACCTTCAAGAACGACGACCGGCGCGGCAACGACACCTTCCTCTACAACAACGGCCCGGTCACCTCGTTCGACGACCCCAACCTGCTGTTCCGGCAGACCTACACCCTCGAGTCGAAATTCGGCGACGGCTCCTTCAAGACCCGGGTCAAGAACGCCCCGGTCGCGCCCTCATGGACCGGCGCGGCCTCGTTCCCGAACTACAAGACCCTGCGCGACCAGGCCACCATCCAGTTGCCGGGTGGGTGGAAGCTGTTCGCCGGCCAGGCCGACGACCCGTTCTTCCTCGACCTGCGCGCCTTCGACCTGCTCTACGGCACCGACCTGAGCGGGACGGGGCAGGACACCCTGGCCGGCTTCAACGTCAACTCGATCGCCATCCAGGTGCCGTTCGAGGACGTGGCTCTCAAGGGCGACGCGAAGCGCAACCCGGTGATCGGCGTCTGGTCCACCACCGACCGCAACCGGGTCCGGATCACGAACGACAGCACGCCGACCCTGGGCGACGACCGGGTGCAGGTCTCCCGGCTCGGCAACCCGCTGGTCAACGAGCTGGTCGCACCGGCCGGCCTCAAGGACGCCTTCAACTCGATCGGACCGGACAAGGACGCCGGCATCCCGGCGCTGGTCAACCGGGTCACCGACCCCGAGCTGGCCCGGCTGATCGAGCAGATCTACAAGATCCCCGCCCCGGCCACGCCCCGCAACGACCTGGTCGAGATCTACCTGACCGGCATCACCACCAAGGCGGGCGGTCCGATCAAGGCCGACCTGAACTCGCAGCTCAACAACAAGGACGTCAACCCGAAGAGGTTCCGCCCGTCCGAGATGCTGCGGCTCAACCTCGGCGTCCCGGTCAGCGCGACGCCGAAACGGCTCGGCGTGCTCGACGGCGACCTGCAGGGCTTCCCGAACGGCCGCCGGCTCACCGACGACACGGTGGACATCTCCCTGCAGGCCGTCGTGGGCGCGGCCCAGAGCGGCAAGCTGGTCGACGCGCTCGCCGGCGGCGACAAGGTGGACATGAACGACCAGCGGTTCGGCGGGCAGTTCCCGTATGTCGCGCTGCCGAACGTGGCGGCGGTCAACACCGGCGCCTCGGCGCCCGCACCGGCGGCATCGGCCTCTCCGGCCGCCGCCCCGGCCACGTCGGCGCCGAGCCTGGTGCCGGTCGCCGCCATGCAGAACACCGCCCGGGACACGGCACTCGTGGTGGCCGCCTCGGTCGGCGGCGCGGCGGTCCTGATGCTCGTCGTCGTCCTTGCCTGGCTGCGTCGCCGGGCCCGGCGGAGCTGAGGCACGACGGCCATGCGTTCATCCCTGCGGATCCTCACGATC
>NZ_JBFAZH010000816.1:0-3542 GCF_040681735.1 Actinoplanes sp. NPDC051633
CCAGAGTTCCGCCCTGTGCATGGACAAGTCGCTGGCCTATCTCGTCGTCCGGAGCGCCGGCATCGCCACCCCGCGGTTCTGGACCGTGACGCCCGACGAGAAGGTCGACGCCGACCAGCTCACCTATCCCGTCTTCGTGAAGCCGGCCCGTTCGGGTTCGTCGTTCGGCGTCAGCAAGGTGTCCCGGGAGGAGGATCTGCCGGGCGCCGTGGCGGACGCCAGGCAGTACGACTCGAAGGTGCTGATCGAAGGGGCCGTCGCCGGCAGCGAGGTCGGATGCGCCATCCTGGGCAACGGCCCGGACCTGGTCGCGGGCGAGGTGGACCGGATCGCCCTGTCGCACGGCTTCTTCCGGATCCATCAGGAGAACGAGCCGGAACGCGGCTCCGAGAATTCGACACCGGTGGTGCCCGCGGACATCCCGGATGAGTTGCGGTCACTGGTCCAGGAGACGGCGAAGGCGATCTATCGCGCCCTGGGCTGCCGCGGGCTGGCGCGGGTGGACATGTTCCTCACGCCGGATGGACGGGTGGTCCTGAACGAGGTCAACACCTTCCCCGGCATGACCTCCTACAGCCGGTACCCGAGGATGATGGTCGCCGCGGGAATGCCGCTTCCCGAGCTGATCGACCGGATGGCCTCGCTGACGTTGCTGCTGCCGGCCGCTGAGCCTCCGGCAAGGGCGGAGTACCCGGCGGGTACGGCCGATGGACGATGATTTCGTCTTCGTCGACGAGTTCGTGCCCGGCGTCCGCTGGGACGCCAAATACGCCACCTGGGACAACTTCACCGGCAAGCCGGTGACCGGATACCTGGCGAACCGCATCGTCGGCACGAGAGCGCTGTGCGCGGCGCTGCGGAGAGCCCGGGAAGCGGCCGCCGCCCTCGGCTTCGGCCTGCTCCTCTGGGACGGCTACCGGCCGCAACGCGCCGTGGATTGTTTCCTGCGCTGGTCGCAGCAGCCGGAGGACGGCCGGACGAAGCCGCGGCACTACCCGAACATCGACCGGGCCGAGATGTTCGCGAAGGGATACGTCGCCGCCAGGTCGGGCCACAGCCGGGGCAGCACGGTCGACCTGACGCTCTATCGCCTGGACACCGGGGAACTCGCTGCGATGGGCGGCGGCCACGACCTGATGGACCCGATCTCCCATCACGGCGCCGGCGGGATCACGCGCATCGAGGCACAGAACCGCCGGCACCTCCGTTCGGTCATGCGGGCCAGCGGGTTCGGCGCGTACGAGAACGAGTGGTGGCATTACACGCTGGCGGACGAGCCGTATCCGGACACCTACTTCGACTTTCCCGTCGCCGAGCCGGTCAGCGGGAACGGCGATGCGTCGCGGGTGGTGGCCGCGATCGCCCAGCGGCGTGCGCTCACCTCATGAGGTGGCCGGCGGCGCGGCGGGCAGTCGCACCGTGACGCAGAGCCCGCCGTCGGGGCGCGCGGTGAGGGTGAGCGTCCCGTCGTGTGCCTGGGCGATGCTCCGGACGATCGGCAGGCCGAGGCCGGCGCCCGTGTGGCCGTCGCGGATCCGCGCCGTTCCGCGCTGGAACGGCTCGACGATCGTGGCGACCAGCTGTGGGGTGAGCCGATCGCCGGTGTTCTCGACGGTGAGCACCACGGTCTTGTCCGCAACGCTGGTGGTGACCCACACCGTGCCCTGTTCGGCGAGGTTGTGGACGATCGCGTTGTGCACGAGGTTCGTGGTCATCTGCAGCAGCAGGGCGTGCGAGCCGACGGTGGGTGCGATCTCGCCGGAGGTCTTGAGGGTGAGGCCGCGTTTCTCCGCGAGCGGGAGAAGCGTCTCGGTGGCCTCCTCCGCCATCAGGGACAGGTCGACGTGCTCCCGGGTGAAGGACCGCTGGTCGGCGCGGCTGAGCAGCAGCAACGCCTCGGTGAGGTCGATCGCCCGGGTGTTGACGAAATGCAGGCGGTCGACGAGCTCGCCGGTGTCGCTGCTCCGATCGTTGCGGGCCACCTCGAGCAGGGTCTGGGTGATCGCCAGTGGCGTACGCAGCTCGTGTGAGGCGTTGGCGGCGAATCTCTGCTGCTCGGCGACCTGCGCTTCGAGCCTGGCCAGCATGGTGTCGAAGGCGTCGGCGAGCTCGCGGAACTCGTCCTTGCGGCCGTCCAGCTGGATCCGGTGGGAGAGCGATCCGTTGGTGGCCAGGCGGGTGGCCCGGGTGATCCGGCTCAACGGCGCCAGCATGCGACCGGCCAGCAGCCACCCGCCCAGGAGCCCGAACAGCAGCAGCAACGCCAGCACCGCGGCGGCCTTCGGGGCGAAGGCGCGCCACAGGTCGTAGCGGTTGGGGATGAACATGGGCGAGTAGACCGACGGTCGCCGGTCGCCGAACTCCGGCCCGGGTGTGCCCACGGCGGGCTCGATCACCTCGGGGACGTAACGCAGCAGGAAGACCCACACCACGGCGAGCAACAGGGCCCCGGCGATCATGACGACACCCGCGTAGCTGAGCGCGAGTTTGAGGCGAACGCTCCAACCGGGCGCCCTATCCACGGCCACCTCCCTCTCGTGCGATGCCGTGTCCCGTGTCGATCCGGTAGCCGACGCCGGCCACGGTCGCGATGATCCCCGGTTCGCCGAGCCGTTTGCGCAGCGCCGAGACCGTGATGCGCACGGCGTTGGTGAACGGGTCGGCGTTCTCGTCCCAGGCCCGTTCGAGCAGCTCCTCGGCGCTGACCACACCGCCCTCGGCGGCGATGAGGATCTCGAGCACGGCGAACTGTTTGCGGGTGAGCGCGACGTAGCGGCCGTCGCGATAGACCTCGCGGCGGAACGGGTCGAGCCGCAGGCCCGCGATCTCCCGCACCGGCGGCCTGCTGTGTGCGCGCCGGCGGTCGAGTGCCCTGAGCCTGAGCACCAGTTCCTGCAGCTCGAACGGCTTCGTGAGGTAGTCGTCGGCGCCGAGCTCGAACCCGGTCGCCTTGTCGTCGAGACGGTCCGCGGCGGTGAGCATGAGGATCGGCATCCCGCTGCCGGAGGCGACGATGCTCTCGGCGATCTCGTCGCCCGACGGCCCGGGGATGTCGCGATCGAGCACGGCGATGTCGTAGGAGTTGATGCTCAGCAGCTCCAGAGCGGCGTCACCGTCGCCGGCGATGTCGGCCGCGATCGCTTCCAGGCGCAGGCCGTCGCGGATGGCTCCGGCCATGTAGGGCTCGTCCTCGACGACCAGTACACGCATGCCCCCGACGGTAGGGGCCGCCGCATATCGTCGGCATACGGAAACCACGTACGGGGCGGAAAAGGGGGCACACGGCCCTCGCCGGCCTCGCTAGCCTGCCTTCGTGCGCCGAATCCGCCCCGAGTGGTATGTGGCCGCCGCGCTGGTGGTGCTCCTGGTGCTGACCAGCCCCAGGTACGGCTGGCACCGCGACGAGCTGTACTTCGTCATCGCCGGCCGGCACCCGGCATGGGGCTATGCGGATCAGCCGCTGCTGGCGCCGCTGCTGGCGGCGGGACTGGACCGGCTCGGCGGCGGCTCGCTGGTCGTCCTGCGGCTGGCGTCGGCGCTGG
>NZ_JBFAZH010000817.1:0-3535 GCF_040681735.1 Actinoplanes sp. NPDC051633
CGATGTCGTCGACCGTCAGGCGGACACCGACCGGCACCAGGACCGCGAGGACGCTGCCGGCCACGAGGATGATCGGCCGGCGGATCACCGCGTCCACGCCGGCGAGCAGCGTGGCCAGGGGCGCCAGTGTGAGGCGCAGCGGAGGGGTCAGGACGGACATCGCGTCACACCCGGTGGATGCTGAGCATCGCGCCGACGGTCCGCAGGATGATCTTGATGTCCATGCCCAGCGACCAGTGCTCGATGTAGTGGTTGTCGAAGCGCACCCGCTCCTCGATCGAGGTGTCGCCGCGCAGGCCGTGGATCTGCGCCCACCCGGTGATCCCGGTCGGCACCCGATGCCGGTCGCCGTACCCGGCGTAGGTGCGCTGGAACTGGTCGACGAAGAACTGACGCTCGGGCCGCGGACCGACCAGCGACATGTCGCCGCGCAGCACGTTCACCAGCTGGGGCAGCTCGTCCAGCGAGCTGAACCGGAGGAACTTGCCGACCTTGCCGAGCCGCACGTCTTCATTGATGTTCCACTTGACCTGCGACTCGCGGTCGTCGGCCGGGGTGAGCGAGCGGAACTTGAGAATGGTGAAGAGCTTGCCGTCGCGGCCCACCCGCTCCTGCCGGAAGAGCACGCCGTGCTTGCCGGAGTCGATCAGCACCAGCAGCGCGCAGATCGCCATGATCGGCGCCAGCAGGATCAGGCCCAGCAGCGCGCCGGAGATGTCGATCAGCCGCTTGACCGCCCACCGCCGCATCTGCGCGGGCTCGGGACGCAGGCGGGCCAGCGGGATGCCGCGCACCCACTCGGTCCGTCCACACCCGACGGCCAGCTCGAAGAGCCGGGGCACCACGTGCACGGTGACCCCGTACCGCCGGCAGCGGCGCAGGGTGGAGACCAGGTCGGCGTCGGGAATGGCGGGGAAGGCGACGATCAGGTGCAGCGGCTTGTAGCGGGCCACCGCCCTCTCCAGGTCGACGGCCGGCGCCAGCACCGGGAGCGTGGGCTCGGCCAGGGTCCGCGGTCCGACGAAGCCGACCGGCGAGATGCCGTAGGTGCGGTCGTCGCGCAGGGCGTCGGCGACGCGTACCGCGAAATCGCCGCTGCCGACCACGATCGCCGCGCGTCCGGGCCGGCGGCGGCGATGCCGCCGGATCAACCGATAGCCGAGGGTACGGGCGGCGACCACACCCGCCAGCAGAGCCGCCGCCCAGATCAGGGGGATCGCGACCAGATCCCGGGGCACCGGGCCGGCGGGGCGGGCCAGCAGCGCGCCACCGGCCACCACGACGGCCGTCGCGACCGCGATGCGCGGCAGGTCGTCGAGCACCGAGAAGTGCAACCGCGCCCGGTAGAGACCGGCCATCGCCAGCGCCACGGCGAACGCGACGACGCGCAGGCCGATGGCGAACTCGGCCACGCCGGCCAGGAAGGAGACACCGGCGATCGCGAGGGCGTCGAGGGCGAGCAGTGCGGAGCCCTCACCGAAGCCCGCGGCGGCCGACCGCACCGGCACCACGGGCACCGGGAGGGGCATCGACGGGCACTCGGTCAGGACGGGGACGCGCCTGCCGGAATTGCGTCCCCACCGGACCACAGAAGCGAATTGATACACGGTCTCCCCCGTCCACAACGGTGTCAGGGAAAAGCGTCGCAGCCGGCGGGGGAGCAATTACAGTCGCAAATGTCATGTCGAACGCGACAAGTTCTCACGTTCTATATGACATTTGACATGTCTTCGCCAGATCGGCCCTCAGCAGGCCATCCGATCATCCGAGGGCCACGTATCACCTCGTTGATCGTCGATCGGCGGCCCATTCGGCGCGGGTGATCGCGTATTCGACGTCGCCGAGTTCATCGCCCGGAATCTTGGCCGGCCAATCTTGATGAAAGGTGCGTACGTATCGCAGACCGGCTTTCTCCATCACCCGGCGGGAGGCGGGGTGAGCGGCCATCGCCTCGGCGTAGACGCGCTCCAGGCCGAGCTCCGCGAAACCCTTGTCGATCAACGCCCGCACGCCCTCCGTGGCGTAGCCGCGCCCCCACTCGGCCCGGCGCAGGCGGTATCCGATCTCCACACCGTCGGAGGGCGGACGATGACGCCCCGGCCGGAACTGGAACCACCCGAGGAAGCGGCCGCCGGCGCGTGCCTCCGCGGCCCAGTATCCGAAGCCGGCGGGCCGGTCGTAGGAGGCGACCATGTAGGGCAGCACGTCGTCGCGCACCTCGGCCCGGGTGGTCGGCCGGCCGCCGTTGATGAAGAACATCACCTCGGGGTCGCTGTCCAGCTCGACGACCAGATCCTCGTCGGCCGCGGTGAACTCGCGGAGGATCATGCGGTCGGTCTCCAGAAACGTCGTCACCAGCCCATTGTCACGCCGGGCAGATCAGGTTGCCCTCGAGCCGATCGCCGTCGGCCGGCATATGGATCGCCACGTCCCGCACGCCGGGGAGTTCGCGAAGGCCCGCGACCGGGGCGCACTCGGGTCCGCCGCCGTGCGTGCGATAGACGAAGGTCTCCGAGAAGGCCTCCGGCCTCAATTGCCGGAGCAACTCGTCGTCCGGTTTGGTCTTCTTGTAGAGCTCGAAGTTCTCCTCCTGGGTGCGGAAGTCGACCTCGTCCGGGGCGGCCCGGTCGACCGCGTCCCGGACGGCGACCCGCTGCGCCTCGTCGATCCCCTGCTCGAGGAACACAATCATCTCGAAGTCGCGTTCCACCCGCGTCTCCCGGACGAACCAGCCACCGCCCGCAAAGCCGCCGAGCCCGCCGATCAGCAGCCCGCCGAGGGCGGCGACGAGCGCGATCGCCCAGCGTGGCAGGCCCGTGCGGGCCGGGACCGGCGGGGGTTCCGGGAAGGGCGCGGCAGGTCCGATCATGCTTTCGAGGGTACGCAGTGGACAGTGCTCGCGCCGCAGGTGTGGCCGCAAGGTGCCGTCAGGCGAAGGCCGGCGCGGCGGACTCCACCTCGGGTGGCCGCGCGATGCAGTGCATCAGGATCTTGTCCGAGCCGCTGACCGCGATCGGCACGGCGTCGCGCACCCACGCCCTGGTCACCGCCCGGGTCTTGGCCCGGCCCAGCATCACCGTCACCGAGCAGGCGGCGCCGACGTCGGGCCGCGCCATCAGCTCGTCCTGCCGGGCCTGCATCATGTCCGTGGTGGCCGGGACCGCGGCGAACGTCTCCCACGCGTGCGCCTCGGTGCACACGATCTGCCGTGGCTTCTGCGCCACGCCGCTCACCACGAACAGGCCACCCCAGCAGAGCGGCTCGGCAGGACAGAACCCCTTCGCGCACTCGTCAAAGCCGGCCGGGACCTCCGAACTCGGCGCGGCCCCGGCGCCGGCCCCGGTGCCCGAGCCCGACCCTTCCGGCCGGAACATCTCCCACGCCCCGAAGCCGGCCGCGACCACCGCCAGCGTCGCCAACACGCCCACGAGAACGGACCAGACCGGGCGGCGTGCTACTACCGGCTGTGCTGCTACCGGCCGCTGAGCCTCCCAGGGCGTTCCGTCCGAGGCGGCGCGCGCCGCCTCGGCCATCG
>NZ_JBFAZH010000818.1:0-3532 GCF_040681735.1 Actinoplanes sp. NPDC051633
ATTTAATCTGATAAGTGAGCTATTCACTTTAGGTTTAGGATGAAAATATTCTCTTGGAACCATACTTAATATACTGCTAGCGCTTACGCATCATCGTCACGACCAGCCCGACCACGACGACAGCGACGACGACCAGGCACACGAGGAGATGCCACGGCTTGATTGCACCCATGACGCGGCATCCTAGATCACCGCGCCAAGGCGGCTAAGGTCGCTGACTGTGAAGCTTCGTGAGGAAGAAGTGCGCGTCCCCGCCGCCGGCTATGACATCCGGTCCATCGTCATCAGGCCCGGCGGGGACGGGCCGTGGCCGGGCGTGCTGCTCTACACCGACATCTTCCAGCTGACCGAGTCGACGCTGCGCACCGCGCGGCGGCTGGCGTCGGACGGGTTCGTGGTGTGCGTACCCGAGATCTATCCGCGCACCGAGCTGGCCGGCGTCGTGCTGGAGTTCGACGACGCAGGCAAGGCGGACGGCCTGGCCGGCGCCGCCGCGACGACGACCGCCCAGTTCGACGAGGACCGGGTCGCGGTCCTCGACTACCTCGAGGGCCGCGACGACGTCTCCGCTCTGTACGCGACCGGCTTCTGCATCGGCGGCCATCTCGCCTTCCGGGCGGCTCTCGACGAGCGCGTCGAGAAGACCGTCTGCTTCTACCCGACCGGGCTGCACAGCGGCGGCCTCGGCGCCGACGACCCGGGCTCGCTCGCCCGCGCGGCCGGCATCCGGGGCCGCCTGATGATCGTCTTCGGTTCGCAGGACCCGCACGTCCCGGCCGACGCGCGTCGGCAGATCGTCTCGGCGCTCTACGCGGCCGGCCACGACGATCTCGAGCTGCACATCTACCGCGGCGGGGAGCACGCCTTCATGCGCGACGTCGGCCCGCGCCACGATCCCGTGCTGACGGACCTGGCCCTGACCTCGGCGATCGCCTTCTTCAGAACTCGTTAGAAAAACTTCGGCGACCGTGTCGAAAGGCGGCGGGCTCGTTCGGCGTACCGGGTGAAGGCAAGCCCGAACGAACCGAGGAGCCCACGATGGGATTCATCAAGTCCAGCCTCTTCATCTCCCTCGACGGCGTCATCGAGAAGCCCGACGCCTGGCACTTCCCCTACTTCGACGACCAGATGGGCGCCGTCGTCGGGCAGCTGATGGGCGAGACCGACGCCACCCTGCTCGGCCGGCGCACCTACGACGAGTTCGCCTCCTACTGGCCGACCGCCGACCCGGCCGACCCGATCACCGGCGTGATGAACGGCGCCCGCAAGTACGTCGTGTCCACCACGCTGACCGATCCGTCGTGGCAGAACACGACCGTGGTCAACGGTGACGTCAAGGCCGAGCTGACCAAGATCAAGAGCACCACCCGCCTGGGTACGACGGGCAGCGCCACCCTGGTCCGCGGCCTGCTCGAGCAGGGTCTGATCGACGAGCTGCACCTGCTGGTCCACCCGATCGTGGTGGGCCACGGCAAGAAGCTGTTCACCGACGGCGCGACGGTGCCGCTGAAGCTGGTCGACTCGACTACCTTCGGCACCGGTGTCCTGCACCTCGTCTACGCCAACGCCTGATCTTCGGAGGTCACCATGCGCTACATGCTGATGCACTACCAGACGCAGGAGATGGAGGAGGGCGTCCCTCCGTCGCCCGAGACCCAGGCCGCGATCGGCCAGTACATGCAGGAGGCGTCGATGGCCGGCGTCCTGCTGACCGGCGAGGGTGTGCACGGCAGCGCACAGGGCGCCCGGGTCGAGCAGGAGGGCGGGTCGGTCCGGGTGATCGACGGGCCGTTCGCCGAGGCCAAGGAGCTGATCGGCGGCTTCGCGATCCTCGAGGTCGACTCGCTCGCCGAGGCCGTCGAGCACGCGCGGCGCTGGGCTCAGGTGATCGGCACCCACCGGGTCGACGTGCGGCGGGTGGTCGAGTTCGAAGATCTCCGGTGATGGACGACGACCGGATGGCCGCGCTGTGGCGGGTCGAGTCGCCGCGGCTGATCGCCCGCCTGATGCGGCTGGTGGGCGATCTGGACACCGCCGAGGAGCTGGCCCAGGAGGTGTTCGTCACGGCGATCGAGAAGTGGCGGGCGGAGGGCGTACCCGACAATCCCGCCGCCTGGCTGACCACGACGGCGCGTCACCTGGCCATCGACCGGATCCGCCGCCGTGACACCCAGCGCGAGAAGTACCGGGTCGTCGCGGCGGCGCAGCCGCAGGCGGTCGAGCACGACGCCGACGCCGACCTGGCCGACGACCTGCTCGGGCTGATCTTCATGGCCTGCCATCCGATCCTGTCGCCGGACGCCCGCTCGGCGCTCACCCTCAAGCTGGTCTGCGGGCTGAGCACAGAGGACGTGGCGCGCGCCTTCCTGACCCCGGCGCCGACCATCGCCCAGCGGATCGTGCGGGCGAAGAAGACGCTCGCCGCGGCGAAGGTGCGCTTCGAGCTGCCCGCCGAGCCGGACCGGCCGGCCCGGATGGACGCCGTCCGCGAGGTGATCTATCTGGTCTTCAACGAGGGTTACTCGGCCACCAGCGGCAGCCGGTGGTTCCGCGGCGACCTGTGTGCGGAGGCGCTGCGGCTCGGCCGGATGCTGGCCGCGCTGACCCCGCGCGACACCGAGACGCTGGGCCTGCTCGCCCTGATCGAGCTGCAGGCGTCACGGTTGCGGGCCCGCACCGGCCCCGGCGGCGAGGCGATCCTGCTGATGGACCAGGACCGCACCCGCTGGGACCGGCTGCTGATCCGGCGCGGGCTGGCCACCATGGACCGCATCGAGCGGCTGGGCGGCACGGTCGGCAACTACGCGCTGCAGGCGGCGATCGCGGCCTGCCACGCCCGCGCGGCGGTCGCCGCGGACACCGACTGGGAGCGGATCACCGCGCTCTACGACGGCCTGGCCCGGATCAGCCCGTCCCCCGTCGTGGAGCTCAACCGGGCCGTCGCGACCGCCCAGGCCTTCGGCCCGGACGCCGGGCTGGCTCTGGTGCGTCCCCTTCGCGACGTGCCGGGGATGCGCGACTACCACCTGTTGTACGCGGTCACCGGCGATCTGCTCTGCCGCTCGGGGGACCACGCCGAGGCCCGGGAGAACTTCCTCGCGGCGGCCGCCCGGACCGGCAACGACGCGGAGCGCAGGACAATGCAAGCGCGTGCCGCTTCGTGCGCCACCGGCCACATAGGGCCTGTTTGACGTTCTTTGCAACGGTGCACGGGAGGACACTCGGACCCGTGGTGCAGGTCGAGCGAGTCGAAATCGACACGACTGACTTCGCCCTGGCACACGAGTACCTCTCCCGGGCCCATGTGGACCACGAGGTCAGGCTCCGGCCGCCGGATGAGGATTTCGTGTTCCGTGCCAAGGGTGCCGCGGCGGGCGAGCTCAGCCTGGAGCGGAGTACATATCGCGCCGCGGCCGCGGCGACCGCCGAGCCGATGGGTGCGCTGCGGGCCGGGGTCAGGAAAAGGGCATTTTACCCTTGAATTAGTACAGAGGTGTAATTTCGTAACTGCCATTGAAATAGACCATAAATT
>NZ_JBFAZH010000819.1:0-3530 GCF_040681735.1 Actinoplanes sp. NPDC051633
GCTGGCTGCCGTCGTTGCGCGACCACTGGGTGATCCGGGCGCCGTCATTGGTGGCCAGGTTGTACACGTCGAGCGCCTTGCCGCTGTTGCGGTTGACCAGCACGTACCAGGCGCTGGTGTCGATCGTCGCGGCCGACGCGGCCGGGACATTCACGACCGTGACCAGGCCGGCGGCCAGCGTGGTCAAGGCTGCGGTCGCCGCCGCCAGCCATCGGCGGCGTCGGTTCTGGATCGTCTTCACAGATGTCCTCCGGGAGATTCGGGGGGATGGGCGTGGTGCTATCCGACTCTGCTGAGCTGCCACTGCTGGTTGGCGCCGTTCCAGTCGGCGTACTGGACGACGTTGCCGCCGTCCGCGGTGGAGGCGCCCTGCACCTCGACGGCCTTGCCGCTGTTGCGGTTGATCAGCTGGATGTAGCCGTCGATGGTCTCGATGCTGAACTGCTGGTTGGTGGCGTTGTTATCGGTCCACTGGACGATGACCCCACCGTCCACGGTGGATCGTCCCGAGACGTCGAGGACCTTGCCGGACAGCCGCGACTTGAGCCGGTAATAGCCGCCGCCGGAGTCGACGAACTGCCACTGCTGCTGGCTGCCGTCGTTGCGCGACCACTGGGTGATCCGGGCGCCGTCGGTCGTGATCAGGTTGTAGACGTCGACGACCTTGCCGCTGTTGCGGTTGACCAGCACGTACCAGGCGCTGGTGTCGATCGGCGACGGGCCGCCGGGGCCGCCTCCCGCGTTGAGGGCGTTCAGCACGGCGGTGTAGGCGGCCTTCTTGTTGCCGGATCCGTCGAACAGCAGCGGGTTGTCGCCGGTGCGCCAGGAGTCGGTGTCGCGGATGCCCCAGACGGTGATGCCGGTGCAGCGGGAGACGGCGAGGCAGGCGCGGGTGACCGTGGCGTAGATGGAGGCCTGGTTGCCGCCCTGAGAAATGTCGAGCTCGGTGATCTGCACGTCGACGCCGAGGTCGGCGAAGCGTTGCAGGTTGGCCTGGTAGGTGGAATCGATGCTGGTGCCCAGATGGGACTGGAAGCCGACGCAGTCGATCGGGACACCGCGGGTCCTGAAGTCGCGGACCATGTTGTAGATGCCGGTCGACTTGGCGTTGATGCCGTCGGTGTTGTAGTCGTTGTAGCAGAGCTTGGCAGTGGGATCCGCAGCGCGGGCGGCGCGGAACGCGGCCTCGATCCAGTCGTTGCCGGTGCGCTGCAGGTTGGAGTCGCGGCGGCCGCCGCTGCCGCCGTCGGCGAAGGCCTCGTTGACCACGTCCCAGGCGTAGATCCTGCCGCGGTAGTGCGACGCGACCTGGGTGACGTGGTTGATCGCGGCGCTGCGCAGGGCCGAGCCGGACAGGCTCTGCGCCCAGCCGGGCTGCTGGGCGTGCCAGAGCAGGGCGTGTCCGCGGACCTTGGCGCCCATGGCGATGCCCTGGTTGAGGATGCGGTCGCCGTTGGTGTAGGTGAACCGGCCTTGGGACGGCTCGGTGGCGTCCCACTTCATCTCGTTCTCGGGGGTGACCGAGTTGAACTCGGTGGTCAGGATGCGGGTGTAGGTCGAGTCGCCGAGCCGGCCGGCCGCGATGGCGGCGCCGAAGTAGCGGCCGGTCTGCGCCGCGGAGGCACCGAGGGTGGTGGCCGCCTCGGCCGGACCGGCGACGGCCATCATGGTGACGGCGGTGAGCGCGGCGGCGAGCGCGGCGAGCAGCGTTCGCCGCCGGGGGACGGTGTTGTTCATCGGCGGTTTCTCTTTCGGGAGCGGGGATGGATGGGGGACGGGTTACGGGGCGGTCAAATCGAACCGGTTGACGGTGACCGAACCGCCGAGGGCGCTGGTGGCGTAATTGAAGATGCCGAACCGGTAGCCCATGAAGAACTGCCAGTCGTTGTTCAGCGTGAAAGGCGGCCCCAGCGTGGTGAAGGTGCTGCCGTTCGTGCTGTAGGAGAAGGAGGCCGTACGCCCGGCGCCCGGGGTGATTTTCGCGCATACCCGCAGCCAGACCGTGCCTCCGGAGACGGCCGCGCCGGCGGCCTCCGAGCCGGTGCCGGTGGTGGTCCAGCCGTTGGTCGACATGGTCAGCCCATTGGTCATCGAGACCCGGGTGGCGCCGTTGTCCTTGCGGATGCCGATCCACGCCGACTGATCGCGCAGCATGGCCAGACCGGCGCGGTCACCGTTGGCCATCGCCGAGTAGTCCAGCCGGATCGTGGCGGTGGACGTGGGGCCCTGGATGCGGTGCGTCAGCGTGTTCCGGGCGTTGTAGAGGTCGTTGGTGACGGTCGCGGTCGACAGCCTCAGCCCGTTGTTCACGCTGAACCGCGTCGTGTCCGGGTTGTGGTTCCACTCCCAGCGCGGCGCCAGGGTGGTGCCGGAGAACGTGTCCGGGCCGATCATCGGCTGCACGGTCCTGGTCGTGCTGATGTTCGGCTTCGGGTAGCTCGCGCCCCACCGGCCGTTGACCGTCTGCAGGACCGGCCATCCGTCGCTGCTCCAGGTGATCGGGGCCAGGGTCGGCATGCGTCCGCCGGGGTATGCGTCGGTGAAGGCCATGTACCACCAGTCGCCGTTCTGCGTCTGCACGAGCCCGCCCTGGTGCGGCACGCCGCCGCCCGGGATCGGTCCGGGCAGGTTCAGCAGGACCTGCCGTTGCTCATACGGACCCCACGGGCTGGTCGAGCGCAGCACGTACTGGCCGTTGGCCGGCCGGGTCAGCCAGATGTAGTAGTAGTTGCCCCGCTTGTACATGCGCGCGCCCTCGAGCGTGCCGATGCTCGACGGGGTCTGATAGACGGTCTGCGCGCGCACCTGCGAGGTCAGGTCCGGCGACAACTGCGCGACGCTGATCGTGCCGTTGCCGTAGGCGACGTACGGGGTGTCGCCGTCGAACAGCAGCCCGGCGTCGTAGTAGCAGGTGTTGAGCCGGGCCTTCTTGGTCCAGCCGCTGCCGGCCGAGGCGGAGGTGTAGACGTAGGTGCGGTTGAACTCGGTGCAACCCAGCCAGTAGTAGGTGCTGTTGCTCGGCCGGTAGTTGAACGCCGAGGCCCAGATGCCTTTGACGTACGCCCGGCCGCCGCTCAGGTCGTAGGCGTTGGAGTCGAAGTCCAGCCGCGGCACCGAGTGCCCGGCATACTCCCAGTTCACCAGGTCGTACGAGCGCAGGACCGGCGCGCCCGGCGAGTAATGCATGGTCGACGCCGAGTAGTAGTAGACGTCGCCGACCCGGATGATGTCGCCGTCGGCGAAGTCCTGCCACACCACCGGATTGGTGAAGGTTCCGGCCGGCGGCGTGCCCGATCCGACCGGGACCAGTTGCCATTGCTGGTTGGCGCCGTTCCAGTCGGCGTACTGGACGATGTTGCCGCCGTCGGCGGTGGAGGCGCCCTGCACCTCGACGGCCTTGCCGCTGTTGCGGTTGATCAGCTGGATGTAGCCGTCGATGTCCTGGATGCTGAACTGCTGGTTGGTGGCGTTGTTGTCGGTCCACTGGACGATGGCGCCACCGTCCGCGGTGGACCGGCCGGAGACGTCGA
>NZ_JBFAZH010000820.1:0-3527 GCF_040681735.1 Actinoplanes sp. NPDC051633
GGCCACCGAGCAGCAGGCCGAGCAGCGTCAGTGATGCGGTGACCAGATTGGACAACACGAGCAGACCCAGGCCGACGGAGACCACCCCGATGACCAGGACGAACCATCGATCGCCGTGGTACTGCCCGGAGGTGAAGATGCGCACCAATCCGGTCGTCAGAAACAGCGAGCCGGCGAGCAGGGTGAGGCTCAACGCGCCGATCAGCGGGTTACGCAGGATGAATAGCCCCAGTACGGCCAGTCCCACGCCGCCGAGGGCTGAGGACCACGATCCGTCAGAACGGATGCGCCGCAGCGAACCGACGGCCATCACCGTGCCGACGATGAGCACGACCCAGCCGAGCAGTCGCACGGAGATGACCGTGGCGAGCGCTACGTCGCCGACGATGACCGCTCCGCCGATGATCAATAAGATGCCGAGGCCGATGTCCCATCCGGAACGGACGCGGTGCGTGACCGGATCCGGCCGGCCGGTTGCCGCCTGGGTGTCCGACATGTCAAGTCCTCGCTTCCGGTGACTGGCGAACTATCAATCAGCTCCAGCGGCCGCCGGCTCCTCGGCGTGAAGCCACGTGCGGGCCGCGGCGACCAGGGCGCCCACGCCGGTGGTCAGCGTCGGCTCGATGACCGGTGCGAACAGCGGTGAATGGTTCGACGGCATCTCGGCCACGCGGGCCATCACCGCCTCGGCGCTTCGCGCATCCTCGAACTGTGCCGGATCGGCGCCGCCGAGCAGCCAGAAGACACAGGGCGCGCCGGCCGCGGCGGCGAGCAGTCCGACATCCTCGCTGCCGGTGACCAGCCCGGGATCGAACACCCGAGCCGGGCCTACCAACGCCTCGAAGGCCGGGCGGGTGCGTGCCACGGCACCCGGCTCGTTCACCACCGCCGGGAAGCCGTGCAGGACGGTGATGGTGGGCGCCTGCTCGGCACCGGACGCGCTCGCCTCGGCGCGGACGATGCGCTCGATGGCGTCGAGCGTCCGCCGCCGCACATCGGGCTCGAATGTTCGCGTGCTGATCAACAGCTCGGCCTCGTCCGGAATGATGTTCTCCTTGGTGCCTGCCCGAAGGGCACCGACCGTCACCACGGCGGTCTCGGTGCCGCCGATCTCCCGGGAGACGATCGTCTGCAGCCGCAGCACGGTCGCCGCCGCCATCACGACCGGGTCGACAGTCGTCTCCGGCCGAGACCCGTGGCCGCCGCGGCCGTGCAGCACGACGCGAACGCCGTCGGCCGCCGCGAAGGCAGGCCCCGGGCGTACGGCGAGATGCCCGGCAGGGAAGGGTGCGACGTGCTGGCCCAGCACGACCTCCGGCCGCCCGAACCGGTCGTACAGGCCGTCGTCGACCATTGCCTGCGCACCCTCGCCGAACTCCTCGGCGGGCTGGAACACCACCAGTACTGTGCCCTGCCACGAGCGGTCATGGGCCAGCTCCCGCACGGCCCCGATCAGACAGGTCACGTGCACGTCATGTCCGCAGGAGTGCGCCACGGGCACATCGTTGCCGTCGCGATCGATGCCGCGCTGCCGGCTGGCGTACGGAAGCCCGGTCCGCTCCTCCATCGGCAGAGCGTCCATGTCGGCCCGTAGCAGAACCGTCGGGCCCGGACCGTTGCGGAGCACCCCGACCACGCCGGTGCGGCCCACGGCCTCGGTCGTCTCGAGACCGGCCGCACGCAGCCGGGCGGCCACGATGCCCGACGTGCGCGTCTCGGCGAAGGACAGCTCCGGATGCTGATGCAGATCACGGTAGAGATCCGCCAGGTCCGCAGTTCCGGTCACGGCGCCGGTACCCATGGTCCGACCTCGCCTCTGTGCATCATCACGGGCACGAGCGACCCGCCCGGCGGCTCTCGCCGATGTCGTGATCGCAGCCTGACACCCCGGGCGATACGTTGGATCGTCCATTCCGGGTGATACGGGCGAGCGGTCACCCCGGCGGCGGCCGGTCTCGGTCGTGCTGGGGTGCCCTGCCAGTGCACCCATCGTCGGTGACTTCCTCGCTGCCCGGCGAGCGGGTGTGATGCCCGTACAGATTGGCATCGGCCAGGAACCGGTCGGGCGGATGGGACGGCCCGAGGAGATCGCCTCCGCGGTCCTGTGGCTGTGCTCCGACCTCGGCGCGTTCACCGGCGGCCACGCGCTCGTCGTCGAGGGCGGCCAGGCCGTCGGCCTCTGACGTCCAAGACCCCGCCCGCAACGGCGAGAGCAGCCGGGAACCGCGTCCCACCCCCGACGGCCTCGCGTGACACATGGAGACGCCATGCCGAACGTACGCCCAGCCGTGTGTGCAGCGCTGTTGACGGTCGCCGGATTGACCGTTGCCGGCTGCGGGGACAACGGTGAGTCCGGCGACCCCCGCGGTGGAAGACCATCCACCTCGCCTTCGCCCAGCCGCATCGACTCCTCGCCCGATCAGGAAGAGCAGATGAAGATCCGAATCGTCATCGGCGACCAGCGCTTCGAGGCCACGATCGTCAACAGCGCCGCCGGCCGCGACCTCATCGCCCAGCTACCGCTGACCATCGACATGGTCGATCACGGCTCGGTGGAGAAGACCGGCCCGCTGCCCGCACCGCTGTCACTGGACGGCCAGCCGGATGGCGCCGACCCCGACGTCGGAGATGTCGGCTACTACGCGCCCGGCAACGATCTCGTCCTGTATTACGGCGATCAGTCGTACTATCCCGGCATCGTGATCATCGGTCGTCTGGACGGTGACGCCGCGGGCCGCATCGCCGACCTGAAAGGCGCCGTCACCGCGACCGTCGAAACCCGCGCCGGCTGAGCCCGCCCATCCGGTTGTCAGAGGTTGGTCTGAGCCTCGAGGGAGTCGGGGTAGCGGCCGCCCCGGATGTCGATCCGCGACGACAGATCATTGAGCTGGGCCAGCTCGGTCTCGGTGAGGGTGACGTCGGCGGCGGCCAGGTTCTCCTCGAGCCGGTGAAGTTTGGTGGTGCCCGGGATCGGCACGATCCAGGGCTGCTGAGCGAGCAGCCAGGCCAGGGCGATCTGCCCGGGCGTGACGCCCTTGTTCGCGGCGATGGATTTAACCTCGCTGACCAGAGCCAAGTTGTGTTCCAGCGCCTCGCCGGAGAACCGGGGGATCTGGGCGCGGAGGTCATCGGCGGCAAAGGTGGTGGAGGGACGTTGGGTGTCAATCGTGCCGGGTCGGCTCACTTGTGCTCGCCGGCTCGATGGCGGCTATCGGCGCGCTGTCGCCTGCGCGCGCCGGCGACGCACCGCCAACGCCACGCTCGCGATGGCCGCCACGGCGGCCAGAGCGGTCGGCCACCACCGCCACCACGGCGAGGGCTGGCTCCGGCCCGGGCCGGGCCGTGCCACCGCCGGCGGCGCGGCCTGCGCCGCCCTGGCGCGCACTTCGGCGGTCACCGCGGTGGTGTACGGCTGCGGGGCCCGGACGGTCATGATATAAAAAAGTAAAACAAAATTTGATTGGTTTTATGCGTTCAACTGAGGTAACAGTTAATAAAAATGATGGTAGTTATAATCAACATATGCA
>NZ_JBFAZH010000821.1:0-3524 GCF_040681735.1 Actinoplanes sp. NPDC051633
TACACGCCGGTCGACCTGCGCTGGTACGGCGGGGTGAACCAGCTCGGCTACAGCCTGGTGTCGCAACCGGTGATGGCCACGCTGGGTGTCCGCGTGACCGGCGTGCTGGCCCTGGTCGCGTCGTCCGTGCTGCTGGCCGTCCTGCTGCGCCGCACCGGGGCTCCGCGGCCCTGGGCGGGCGCGCTGATCGGCGCGGCCTGCGTGGCCGGCAACCTGGTGTCCGGCCGGGTCACGTACGCGCTGGGGGTGGCCGTCGGGCTCGGCGCGCTGGTGCAGCTCACCTCCCGCCGGTTCTCCTACCTGGCGGCTCCGATCGCGCTGCTGGCGGCGGCGACCAGCCCCGTGGCCGGACTGTTCGTGGGCCTGGCGGGTGCCGCGCTGCTGCTCACCGGCCGGTGGCGGGAGGGCTTGCTGCTCGCCGTGCCGGCCGCGATCCCGGTCGGCCTGGCGGCGCTGCTCTTCGGCGACGGCGGGTGGATGAACATCAGCCGCGCCGACACGGTCCGCGCGGTGGTGACCAGCCTGATCGTCGCCGCGCTGGTGCCGCGGTGGCCGGTGCGGGCCGGCGCCGGGCTGTCCGCCGCGGGGGTGCTGGCTGCGGCGCTGGTGCACACGCCGGTGGGCCTCAACGCCACCCGGCTGGTGACCATGTTCGCGCTGCCGCTGCTGGCCGCCTACGTCACGAGGAAGTGGCTGGTGGTGCCGCTGCTGGTGGTCACCGCCGTGGTGCAGTCACCGGTGATGGTTCGGGATCTGCGGGACGCCGGCAATCCGACCGCCGATCGCGCGTTCTTCGCCCCGCTGCGGGAGCATCTGGCCGGCCTGCGGCTGACCGGCCGGGTCGAGGTGCCACCGACCCGCGACTACTGGGAGGCCGCGCACATGGGCGACGTGCCGCTGGCCCGCGGCTGGCTGCGGCAGGCCGACATCGACCGCAACCCGCTCTTCTTCACCACCGTGCCGGGCGCTCCGGGCACCGGCGTCCCATTGACCGCGGACACGTACCGGCAGTGGCTGGCCGACAAGTCCGTGCAGTACGTCGCGGTGCCGCACGCCGAGCTGTCCTGGCCGGGCCGGGCCGAGGCCGCGCTGGTCACCGGCGGTCTGCCGTACCTGCGTCAGGTGTGGTCCTCCGACGACTGGCGGCTGTACGCGGTGGCCGACCCGCAACCCGTGGTTCCGGGTCTGGTGTCGCAGGACGCGGCGTCGCTGACCTTCGACGCGTCCGCCGCCGGCGACGTCATCGTGCGGGTGCGCTTTCACCGGTGGCTGCGCACGACGCCGCGGGCCGTGCTGGAGCCGGCCGGGGAGTGGACCCGGGTGCGGGCCCCCTCCCCCGGTCGATACCGGCTTACTTCTTGACCCGGTAGGTCAGGTGGGTGACGGCCTTGCCCTCGATCAGCGAGATCGGGCCCTCGAGCTGCACCGGCTTGACGCCCAGCGAGGGGAAGAACGGCGTGCCCGCCCCCAGCAGCACCGGCACCAGGTCGACGCCGATCTCGTCGACCAGGCCGGCGTCCAGGGCCTGCCGGGCGATCTGACCGCCGTTGAGGCCGACGTTCTTGTCGCCGGCGATCTCCTTCGCCTTGGCCACGGCCGCCTCGATGCCGTCGGTGACGAAGACGAAGTTCTCGTCCGCGAGTGGCCGGTCCGCGGGCGGGTTGTGGGTGAGCACGACGGTGGTGACGTCCATCGGGTGGCGTCCGCCCCACGCTTTGGTGAAGTCGTAGAGGTGCCGGCCGACGACCAGCGCGCCGGTGTTCTCGATCAGGCTGCGCCAGTACTCGGCGCTGGCCTTCGTCGTCTTGAACGTCATGTCCGGGTGTCCGGTCGGCAGCTCCACGTCGCCGTTGCCGTACCACTGGAAGAGCAGGTCGAAGCCGCTCTCCTCGGGTCCGGCGATGTATCCGTCGATCGACATGGAAGCGCCGGTGGTGACCTTGCCCATTTTCGTTTCCTCCTCAGTGGGTGCTGACACCCGACGGTCGGAGCCGGCGGCTCGTTCTCGACATCCCGGCGGCAGATCTCCCGGAGAATTCGGTGTCCTAAGTAGGACGGGCACGGGGGCAGCATCGCCGTCGATGCGGGCGTATGGTCCGGTCATGGCGGGCGTTCACGGTCCAGCGCCGTGGATGGTGCGGATTCTCGATGCGGGTGGCACTGTGCACGGTGCGGGCATGCTGGTCGCGCCCGATCGCGTGCTGACCTGCGCGCACGTCGTGCCGGCCGCTGCCTTTGTGCAGTTCGTCGACCCGCCGGACGGTCCGCGGCTGCCGGCCACGGTCGCCTTCCTCGAGCCCAGCGGGGCCTCGTGGCGCGGCGACATCGCGCTGCTGGCGCTGGACCGGCCGCACCCCGATCGGGTGACGGCCACGTTGCGGCGCTTCCCGGTCCGGCGGGCCCGGCGGCTGCGGGCGTACGCGTTTCCCCAGCATCCCGAGATCGGTTACTGGGCGGTGACCGAGCTCGTCGGCCAGGGCGGCCCGGGCGGCGAGTGGATGCAGCTGGCGAACGTCTCCGGCTTCCCCGTGTCGAAAGGCTTCAGCGGCGCCGGCGTGCTGGCCGAGCCCCTGGACCACCTGGTCGGCATGATCGTCGCGGCGCAACCCGCCGACGGGCAGTCGTTCATGATCCCGGCGGACACCATCGCGACCTATCTGCCGGGGGTCCCGTGGATCGTCGGCGAGCCGGCCGTCTCCGGCTTCTCCGACGACCAACGGTCCGGAACGCCGGACGCGTCCGTGCTGCGTGAGATGTCCGAGTTCATCGACGGGCCGCCCGGTGCGAACGTCCGGGTGGTGGTGAGCGGTCCGTCCGGCTCCGCCGGGTCGGTCGCCGTGCGCGAGGCGGTGCTGACCTCCGACCCGGTCGACCTGGCGGTGAACTGCGCCGGTCTGTCGGTTCGGGCGATCATCCGGCGAATCGCCGAGCGGGCCGGCGTGGACGACCGGCATATCGCGGACAACCAGGCGCCGCCGATGGTCATCGTGCTGAGCCGGGTGGACCAGGCGCTGGACCCGGCCGGTGTGCTGCGGTCGGTGGTGCACCCGCTGAGCGAGCGGGACGCCAACCGGATCCTGCTCACCTTCGACGAGGAGCACTCGGCGGCACTGCCCCTGGCCCGATCGATCGAGAAGGAACGGTCGACCCGGCAGTCGGACCCGGGCGAGGTCCGGTCGGCGGTGTCCCGGGCCCGGCTGGCCGAGCGGTCCGCCGAGAAGCTGCACCGCCGGGCCGGCGCGGTGATCAGCGGGCTGCCGCCGCTGGAGCGCCGCTCGCCGCGACTGCGCGCCGAGTTCGCCGCGCTGACCGGCTCCGGTCCGGAGGCGGCGGCGCTGCGGGCGGCCGCGCTGGAGGCGACCGACGCGGCGCTGGCCGTCGCCGACCGGCTCGGCGAGCTGCTCCGCGAGCATGCCGACCAGCGCGGGCTGCTGACGTCCTACCAGCAGCTCAGCGCCCGGTACGGCCACGCCGAGGACCCTGGGCTGACCGCGTTGTACCAGCGGGCCTACGCGCTGCTGCAC
>NZ_JBFAZH010000822.1:0-3524 GCF_040681735.1 Actinoplanes sp. NPDC051633
GCCCTTCTTGACTTCGCTCGCCCGCTGCTGCTCGCCGGCCAGCGAGCTGACCACGATGAGCGCGCCGGTCAGCGCCGGCACCACCCACTGCAGTGCGGACAGCTGCTTCTGCGCCTTCGCCACGTCGTCCGGCGTGCTGGCGGCCGGCTCGGTGCCCGCGAGAGCCGGCACCGACGTCTCCTCGGCGACCTTGCGGCCGTGGAGCCGGCTGTACCCGGTCACCGCGAGTGCGGCGACGGTCAGGCCCGTCTTCGCCAGTGCCGTCGTGCCGGCGCCACGCTGGGCGACCAGGCGCGACCGGTTGCCGACGAGCTCGCCGACGCTGCCGGCCAGGTGCGCGCCGATCGCAGCGGCGTTGATCGGGGTCCACCTGTTCCAGCCGCGGTTGGCCACACGGCCGGTCCCGTTGGCCGTGTCCGCCTCGGCCGCCGCCGGGTTGAGTGCGACGGCGTTGGCCAGCGTGCCGCCGAACCAGGCGGCCAGGCCGACGTCGTGCAGAGATCGGGAAAGAGTGTCCTGAGCCAAGATGTCCTCCAAAGTCGGTGCCTCTGGACGTGGCTACCCTCGTCGCGGCCACCTATACGGCCCTGCCGGGCGGCGACCGTCACCGTTTGAGCACGCTCAGGCAGGGAAGCAGGTAAGACATGTTTCCGGCTGAGAACCTGCGCGACTGGCGTGGTGAGAACGTGATCGACCCCGACGGCTCCAAGATCGGCGATCTGGAGGCGATCTACGTCGATGTGGCCAGTGACCAGCCCGCATTCGCCACGGTGAAGGTGGGCTTCGTGAGCCGGCACCGTCTGGTGTTCGTGCCCCTGGACGGCGCGACGGTCCGCCCGGACGCCGTGCGGGTCCGCTACGACAAGAAGCTCGTCTCCGACGCCCCGAGCATCGACACCGACGGCGAGCTCGCGGCGACCGACGAGCCCGGCGTGTTCGCCCACTACAACCTGCCGTATCAGGCCGGCGCGGCCGGCGAGCGCAGGCTCGCGCGCCGATAGCGGCATCGACCCCGCGGGGCTACGTTGAGTTCATGGAATTCGATGTAACGATCGAAATTCCCCGAGGGACCCGAAATAAATACGTGTACGACCAGGCGACGGGCCGGATCCACCTGGACAGGACGCTGTTCACCGCCACGCAGTACCCCGCCGACTACGGGTTCGTCGAGGGAACGGCCGCGCCGGGCGTCGACGCGCTGGACGCCGTCGTGCTGGTCCGCGAGCCCACCTTCCCGGGTTGCCTGATCCTGTGCCGGCCCATCGGCGTGTTCCGGATGAGCGACGAGGCCGGCTTCACTCCGAAGATCATGTGTGTCCCGACCGCGGATCCACGTCAGGAACACCTGCGCGACATCGCCGGCCTCGACGCCTTCGTGCGGCTGGAGATCCAGCACTTCTTCGAGATCTACAAGGCGATCGAGCCGGGCAAGAGCGTGGCGTTCGGCGGCGACCGGTGGGCCGGCCGCGCCGACGCGGAGGCCGAGGTCAGATCCGCGTACGACCGGATGCGCGCGGCCTGACGCTCCCCACCCCCCAGGATCGTCAGGCCGAGCAGGCTGGCCGGCGGCCGAACCTGCACTAGTCGCGGCGGAAGACGACGACCAGCACCCGCAGGATCAGGACGACCGCGACGACCAGCAGACCGTAGCCCAGCAGCGGGAACAATCCCAGCGTCGTGGTGACCCGGGGACCGCCGGTGGTGCCGAGCAGGAGCACGGACATGATGCCGGCGGCCGCGCCGATCACCGTGAGCAGAGCCTGGTGCAGGAGGCCGGTGACCAGCACCCGGTCGCGGTCGTCGGCGAACAGCCGGATGTTGAGCCGCAGCCGGCCGTGCTCCAGGGCGTCACCGAGCCGGTCGAACCGCCGCGGCAGGCCGCGCAGCACCGGCAGCAGCGCCACCAGCTCGTCCTCCAGGCTTCCGCGCAGGCGCTGCGGCGTGAGCGCCTCGGCGATCCGCCGGCCGCCGATCGCCCGGGCCTGGCCGAGCAGGTCGAAGCCCGGCCGGACCAGCCCGAGCGTGCCCTCCAGCGTGGCGAAGGCCCGGAACACCGCGGCCACCGGCGGAGGCACGCCCAGGCCGTGCGCGGTGAACGTACGCAACATCCCGGCGACGGCCTGGGCTCCGGCGGTGCTGCCCGGGCCCGCGTACCGGACGATCAGCGCGCCGAGGGTGCGCTGAAGCTCTCGCTCGTCCACCTCGTCCGGCCGATCGACCAGATCGAGCAGCGCGTCGCTGACCGCGACCGAATCACCGCGCCCCACCGCGGCCAGCAGCCGCCCGATCGCCGCCCGGGTGGCGCCGTCGAGCCGGCCGACCGAGCCGAGGTCCAGCATCCCGATCGCGCCGTCGTCGCCGATCAGCACGTTGCCCGGGTGCAGGTCCACATGGAACAGGCCGTGCACCAGCACCTGGTCGAGCATGCTCTCCAGCAGCCCGGCGGCGATCTCCTCGCGGCGCCGCTCGCCGAGGCGCTCGAGGACCGGCGCCGCGGAGCTCAGCGGAGTGCCCGGCAGGCGGCGCATCACCAGCACCCGTTCCGAGCTGAGCGCGGCCTCCGGCGTGGGCACCCGCACGCCGCGGTCGGGCGACGCGCTGAGCGTGCCGGCCATGGACAGCAGATTGTCGCGCTCCACGGTGAAGTCGAGCTCCTCGCGCAACGCATCGGCGAAGGCGGCCCCCAGCGCCCGCAGGCCGAACGACCGGCCCCACGCGGTGCGTTCCTCCAGCGTGCCGGCGAGCCGCAGCATGATGTCCAGGTCGCGCTCGACGACCGCGGCGATGCCCGGGCGCTGCACCTTCACGACCACCTCGGTGCCGTCCGGCAGCCGCGCCGCGTGCACCTGCGCCACCGACGCGGAGGCCATCGGCTCGCGGTCGATCGTGGCGAACACCTCGTCGATCGGCCGCCCGTACTCGGCGGCCAGCACCGCGGCGACCTCCGGCCACGGCACCGGCGCGGCGCGGTCCTGCAGCGCGGTGAGCTCCTCGATGAACTCGGCGGACAGCGCCTCCCGCCGGGTGGACAGCAGCTGCCCGAGCTTCACGAACGTCACGCCGCCCTCGTCGAGCGCGGCCCGCAGCGACCGGGCCAGCCGCAGGCGCGACCCCGCCGAGGACGGCCCGGGCGCCGGCCGGCCCCGCAGGAACCGGCCGAGCCCGTGCCGCAGCGCGATGCGCATGATCGTCGAGTATCGGCGGGTGCGGGCCACCCGCCGGCGGACGCCGCGCCACATCTCCAGCGGGCCGGGCAGCGACCCGGCCGGCAGCAGCACCTCCAGGATGACCAGCGCCGCCATGGCGAGCAGCGCGGAGACCACCACCGCGGTCATCAGGATCAGGAACGCCTCGCCCACGCCCATGGTGGTCGTGTCCTGCGGGGCCAGCGCCGACACGATCGGGGTGGTGAGCAGCAGCGCCAGCACGGCGGCCACCACGGTGCGGACCGGGCCGATCCGCACCCCGAGCAGCCGCCGGATCACCGCCGCGAGCAGCAGCACGGTCAGCGCCATGGTCGGCAC
>NZ_JBFAZH010000823.1:0-3520 GCF_040681735.1 Actinoplanes sp. NPDC051633
GCAGCATCGGCAGCAGGGTGCGCTGGATCGCCGCGGTGCGGGTGACGCCGCCGGTCAGCGCCTGCAGGTGGCGCAGCGCCCCGGCCGGGTCCTCGAAGCCGAGCACCTCGAGCCGCTTGCCGGCCGACTCGGGCGTCATCCGCAACGCCTCGGCCGGCACCCGGGCCACCGCCTCCAGCAGCGGTTGATAGAGCAGTTTCACGTGCAACCGCCGGACCTGCGCGGCGTGGCCCACCCAGTCGGACCGGAACGCCTCGACGGCGTCGCGCCCGGGCAGCGCGACATAGCCCAGCGCCGCGGCCAGCCACCGCTCGTTGTCGGGGTCGTCGGGAACGGTGTGCGTGCGCTTCAGGTTCTGCAGTTGCAGCCGGTGCTCGATGCTGCGCAGGAAGCGGTAGCCGCGCAGCAGCGTCTCGCCGTCCTGCCGGCCCACATAGCCCCCGGCGACCAGCGCCCGCAACGCGGGCAGCGTGCCCGGCTCCCGCAGCGTCTCGTCGATGCGGCCGTGCACGAGCTGCAGCAGCTGCACCGCGAACTCGATGTCGCGCAGCCCGCCCGGCCCGCGCTTGACCTCGCGATCCACCTTGTCCGGAGCGACGTTCTCGATGATCTTGCGGCGCATGTCGCGGACGTCGGCGACCGCCTCGGGGCGCTCGGCCGCGTGCCATACCAGCGGGGCCAGGTCGTCGATCCACTCGGTCGCGAGGTCTTTGTCGCCGGCCGCCGGGCGTGCCTTGAGCAGCGCCTGAAACTCCCAGGTGCGCGCCCACCGCCGGTAGTAGGCCTGGTGCGAGGCCAGCGTGCGGACCAGCGGGCCACGGCTGCCCTCGGGACGCAGCGACGCGTCCACCTGCCACGCCACCTGGCCGCAGATCTCGATCAGGCGCGCGGCGACCGTCGTGGCGGCGTTCAGTCCCTCGTCATCGCGGGTGACGAAGATGACGTCCACATCGGACACATAGTTCAGCTCGTACCCGCCGCATTTGCCCATCGCCACGACGGCGAGCGACGGCGGGGTCTTCAGGCCGGCCACCGCCATCGAGTACGCCGCGGACAGCGTCTCGTCGGCCAGCCGGGAGAGCGCGCTCATCGTCGGCTCGAGGCCGCGGCCGCCGGTCAGGTCCGCGGCGGCGATGCGCAGCAGGCTCGCCCGGTACGCGCGCCGCAGCGCGGGCACCGTCGGCGGACCGTCCGAGGTCCCACCGCCACCCTGATCCGAAGCGGAGTCGCCGACCGGGTCGCCGAACTCGAGGTGCCCGTCGGCGTTCGGCGGCAACCCGGTCCGGCCGGTGGCCAGCACCCGCCACTCGCCGGGGTTGGCCACCAGGTGATCGCCCAGGGCCGAGGACGCGCCGAGCACCGCCACCAGCCGCCGCCGCAGTCCCACGTCCTCGGCGAGGGCGCCGAGGATCGCCTCGGCCGCGCCGTCCTGCTTGGCCCTGGCCGCCGCCCGCTCGGCCGACTCGACCAGCCGGTGCAGCTGGCGCATCGTCAGGGTCGGGTCGGCCGCCTTGGACAGGGCGTGCAGCAGCTCCGCCGCCGCGGTGTCGACCGGGCCCTGCGCCTCGTCATCCCACAGCCGCAGGCCCTCGGCGCCGAGCAGATCGGCCGCCTTGACGCCGTTGTCGGCGAAGCCGTAGCGGGCGAGGCGGCTGGGCCGGGTCACGTCAGTGACCCAGGAGCGGGAGGGTGCGGCCGGTGCCGGGGTTGGGGATGTCGGCGTCCGGCAGCGTGCCCAGTGCCAGCGCCGCGAACCGGGCCGCGAACGGCTGCCACACCTCCTCGACGTCGGCGAGCGCGGCCGCGGTCGCGGCGATCACGGCGTCGGGGTCGTAGCCGAGCTCGTCGAGGGTCATCATGTCCGAGGCCACCCACCGCTCGATCATGGGCAGGTCGCACTCGAGGTGGAACTGCACGCCCCAGGCGCGGTCGCCGAGCCGGAACGCCTGGTGCGGGTACCGGCTCGAGGCCGCCAGCAGCACCGCGCTCAGCGGCAGCTCGGTGATCTCGTCGCGGTGCCACTGGATCACATCCGGCAGCAGCGGGACGTACTTGAACAGCGGGTCCTTGTCGGCGGCGTCGCGCCGGCCGATCAGCCCCGGCCCGACCTCCGGGCCCGAGGTGCTGCGCTCGACCAGCCCGCCGTGCGCCATGGCCAGCAGCTGGCCGCCGAGGCAGACCCCGAGCGTGGGTACGCGCCCGCGCACCGCCTTGCGCAGCAGCCCCTCCAGCCGCGGGAACCACGGCGCCCCGGGTGTGCCGTCCGGCGCCGGGTACGCATCCTGATCGCCGCCCATCACGATGAGGGCCAGGTACTCGTCGAGCGTCTCGGGCAGCTCGTCACCGGCGTGCGGCCGGACCACGGTCAACGGCAACTCCGCCTCGGCGAGCCACTCCCCCAGGCGGGCGGGCGGGTCGGACGGATCGTTCTCGACGACAAGCGCGGTGCTCACTCCCCGAGGCTAACGGGTAATTCCCGGGAAACACCGACAGGAGGGTGTCGCCGGGCTCCGGCAAGGTCTCTCTCGACGGACAAACCGAGAAGGGAAGATCATGGGACTCAACGGCAACGCCTGGTTCGAGATCGGCACCGACGACCGCGAGGGCACCGAGCGCTTCTACACCGACGCCTTCGGCTGGAGCTTCATCGACGACGACTCGATCTCGCCGGACGGCAAGCCTTACCGCATGGTCGTCACCGGGCCCGGCGAGCCGCCGAGCGGCGGCGTGACCGGCGTGGGTGGCACCCGGGCGAACTACTCCACCTACTTCCTCCTGGTCGCCGACACCGCGGAGGCGTGCCGCAAGGTCGAGGCGGCCGGCGGCAAGGTGGAGGTGCCCGCGACGACGAACACGAGCGGGCTGAGCTGGGCGCACCTGCTGGACCCGCAGGGCAACCGCTTCGGCGTCTTCACCCCGCCGCGGGGGTGAGCTCCAGGGCCTTGAGCAGGTGAGGCGGGATGTCGAGATCCTCGTCGCGCAGCGTGCGCGGCTCGGGGATCTCGGCACTCACCGTCGCCCGGGCGATGCGGTCGGTCCGGAACGCCCGGACGCCCTCGCGCAGGCGGCACCAGGCCAGCAGATACCACTGATCGAAGCCGTCGATGAAGCCCAGCGGCTCGATCGCGCGCTCGGTCACCGCGCCCTCGCGGTCGCCGTAGAGGATGCGCAGCACCCGGCCGGAGGCGACCGCGTCGCCCACCACGCGCGGCACCGGCGCGGCCCGGTTGCGCCGGGTGACCACGTGGATCCGGGACGCCAGGGACGCGGCGGCGGCCGCGTCGGTGACCTGCATGGCGGCGACCAGCTTGCGCAGCGCCGACCCGGCGTCGCCGTCGAACGGCGTGCCGCTCATCCGCTGCAACGCACAGGCCATCGCGACGGCCTCGCCGGGCGTCAGGTTGACCGGCGGCAGCGTGCGCGCCTTGTCCAGGCAGTAGCCACCGGTGCGCCCGGCCTCGGCGTAGATCGGCGTGCCGGCCTGCTGCAGGGCGCCGATGTCGCGCTCCACGGTGCGCAC
>NZ_JBFAZH010000824.1:0-3519 GCF_040681735.1 Actinoplanes sp. NPDC051633
GGACCGGGAGTCCGGTCTGCCGATGTGGACCGCGCCGATGTTCGGTCGTGGCCGTGCGGTCGGTCGCAAGTGGAGCGGTCAGCTCAACGTCACGATCGTGTCCGCGGAGCGGCCGGCCGCCGAAGACGGCGACCAGGTCCTGCCGCTGGATCTGGAGGCCCTGCCGTGGGTCTCGGAGCAGAACGGCAAGACCCGTAACGGTGTCGCGTTCAAGGCCTCCGGCCTGGACGTGGTGTCCGCCCCGGCCATCAAGGCCGCCTGAACCCCTACCCGACTGGCTCCCGTAGCCACCGACCCTCGCAGGAAGCGGGGCCGCCAGAGATTTGGCGTCCACGAGCGGCCCCGCACCTGTTCATTGATCAATCCCTAGCCCCACGAGGGGGAGGAATCGTCGTGCCTAAGTCTAGCGGCCGAAGCCTGTTCGGCACCTCTGGCAAGGGGCAGACCGTCACGGTCATCGAAGCCCCGACCCGTCACAACCAGCGACGCAAGGCCAAAGTCGCGTTCTGGGTCACCTACGCGGTCGTCGCGCTCCCCGGCGCCACGGTCGCCGCGCACTACATGCACCCGATCCTGGGCGGCCTGCTCGGCGCCCTGGTGGGTGCCGTCGTGGCGGCTGCGGTGGCTCTGGTCATCATCGCGTGGCCGGTGCTGCGGATCGTCTGGCACTGGCTGCCGGAAATCCTGCTCGCCACCTTCCTGGTCTACGGGTGGACGTGGTTGATGTTCGCCACCCCGGTGTGGCTGTCGCTGCTCATCCTCGCCGTGATAGTCGGTGCCCCGGCCGCGTATGGCCGGACCCGCCGCGCGGTGATGTCGGTGTTCTGGTGCTTCACGGTCCGGCACCGGCTGCGGATGTGCTTCGCGGCGTTCATCGCCACCAACCGGCACGGCACGCTGCCGTTCATCCTGCCCGCCCGGCCAACCCCGGCCGGTGAACGGGTCTGGGTGTGGCTGCGTCCCGGCCTGTCGATCCGCGACTTGGAACAGGACGGTCAAGTCCAGAAGTTGGCTGTTGCCTGTTGGGCCAACGAGGCCCGCATCGCTCGCGCCTCGCGGAGGTACGCCGCGCTCGTCCAGGTGGACATCGTCCGCCGCGAACCCTTGGCGGCAACCGTCGTGTCGCCGCTCCCTGATCACGTGCCCGCTGACATGCCGGCTACCGCTCCGGTTGCCCCGGCAGCTCCGGTCGATGTCAACTTGGCCGACATTCCGAGTCAGCGCTCCCAGCGCTCACCCAACGCGAACGAGTCCCGGCCGCGCCGTGCGCGCAATCCGGAACCTCCGTCCTCGGACTTCGACCCGAGTGAGTACGCCTAACCCGCACTGACACGTACGTGTCAAACCCCACCACACCCTGTGCTCCGGCGCGACCACCGACCAGTCGTCACCCGCGCCGCGCCGGGCACCTTTACCCAGTTTTCCGATCGGAGTAGAGATGAGCTCACCGTTCGCGGATCGGCCGAGCATCCCGGTCGGACCGCTGATGTCCATCTTCGACCCCGTGTTTCTCGGCATCGATGAATTCGGCCACCCGGTCTACCTGCCGCTGATCTACCGCAACATCCTCATCGGCGGTGAACCGGGCGCCGGGAAAAGCTCGTTGCTGAACACCATCGTGGGTTACGCCGCGCTGTGCCACGACTGCGACCTCGTCCTGATGGACGGCAAGGAACTCGAATTCGGCCTCTGGGAAGACAGCGCCGCCGAGTTCGTCGGCCCGGACCTGGGCCACGCCATCGACACACTCGAGCGCGTCCAGCAGATGCTCAACAACCGCAACGCCTTCCTCAAGTCCCAGCGCCGACAGAAGATCGAGCGCGGCGATACCGACGTCCGACCGCTGCTACTGGCGATCGACGAACTCGCCTACTTCGCTGCCAGCGTCGGCACGAAAATTGAGCAGGAGTACTTCTCTGCGCTGAACCGCGATATCGCCTCCCGCGGCCGCGCTGTCGGCGTCATCAACGCCGCAGCAACCCAACGGCCCAGCGCGGACATCATCCCGCCGTCGCTGCGCTTCCTGTACGGCTGGCGGTACGCCGGCCGCACGGTCGACGACGCCTCGTCCGACGTGATCCTCGGCCAGGGCTGGGCGTCGCGCGGCTATTCCGCCGCCAGCATCGACCCGAACAACCGGGGCGCGGGACTGCTGCTGGCCGAAGAAGGCATCCCCAATCGGGTCAAGGCCGCCTTCATGACCACCACGGACATCATCCGTCTGGCCGACTACACCGCCTGGATTCGGGGCGGCGCAGCCGACCGTCAGCTCACCACCGAATTGAGGCCCGCCGCATGACCACCACGATGACCGCGATGATCCCGCGGATCCGGATACACCGCTGCGGCCGCGTCGTCGCGATCCGCTGCGCCACCTGCCGGACCTGGCGTAAACCGCGCCAGTTCCTGCGGAACGCCAGCACCTGCCGCCGCTGCCCGACCGGGCGCCTCGGCCGATACCTCACCCGCTCCGCGGCTCAGCGCCGCTGACCGGAACTGGCACCACCGCACCACATCCATAGGAACAGCCGACGAACCGGAACCAGCCCTAGGAAAGCGAATCCGGTCCGCCGGCCACCACACCACCGCCCACGAAAGGACGTGGCGTCCATGCACCGTACCCAAAACCCGACCGGCACCGCCGCCGACACCGACGGACTCGCTTCTGTCACTCCGGCCGACATCTTGCGCGGAGCCTCGACCTACATCCTGCAGCACGGCTGGAACCGCGGCACCTACTACGGCGGCCGGGTAACTGACCCGTTCCCGCCCGCCTGCGTCGTCGGCGCGATCGGGATGGCCGCCTACGGCAACCGCAACCACCTCTACACCACCGACGCACCCGCCGACCAGACCCGGCTGTTCCGCCGCGCCCTGGACTACTTCTGCGACTACCTCGGCCGCGACGAACCGATGTGCCGGCTCACCGGCGACGAAACCACCGACCTCGACCTCGAACCATCACCGTTCGTCTGGAACGACGACCCCGACTATTCAGCCGCCCACGTCGTCATCGCGCTCGCCAACGCCGCGAAGGACTGGGACCGCACACACGGCGGTGCCCGATGAACGCCCGCGTCCAGGCGTATCGCCTCGGCCACCGCACGCCCGACACCACCTCATCGGTCGCCGACCTCGGCTTCGACTACTCCCGCGAACCCGACACCACCGCCCGGCCGGAGCCGGTGCCGGTGCCTGAGGGCGTCGAGCTGCATCACGTCACCGGCCGTGCTCCTCGGCGGGCCGCCGGATGAGCACCGTCACCGCGCTGCCGACCGGTAACACCGCCACGGTCCTTGACCGCGCCGCCGATTACCTGACCCGCTACGGGTGGATCAGCACCGGGCTCTACGACGCTCACGACGGCTGCACCGCCAAGTGCCGCTGCCACGGCACCGGCACCTACCCCGCGTCGATCCTCGGCGCGATCCGCTACGCCGTCTTCGGTGCCCCGCGCTGGCACCTCGACCTGGCTGACGGCCAGGCCCTGCACGACTACACCGCCGCCGTCGAGTGGCT
>NZ_JBFAZH010000825.1:0-3513 GCF_040681735.1 Actinoplanes sp. NPDC051633
CGGCGATCTCGCCGATCAGATCACGCCGGGGCCCTCGGTGCACCGTGTTGCGCCCGTTCGTACCCGGCGCATCCCAGAGGGCGATGCCGTCGTGGTGCTTGGTCGTCGGGACGACGAAGCCGGCGCCGCATCGGCGGAAGAGTGCGGCCATGTCGGCGGGATCGAAGGCGTCCGCCGACCAGGCGTCCAGGAAGTCGTCGTACGGTGCGCCGCCGTAGACCTCACGATGGTGCTGTTGCGATGGGGACCCGTCGATCCTGATCGTGTTGTAGTACCACTCGGCGTACGGGTTGTGGGCAAACCAGTAGCTCTTCTCGATCGTGCCGAGCTCGCCGATCGGTTCCGCCCATGCCGGCACCGAGTAGGCGCCCCAATGTATGAAGATGCCGAGGCCGGCCTCGGCGAACCATTGTGGTGTCGGCCGGTCGAAGCGCTGATAGAGCTCCGGCCGGTCCGCGTCGGCGGCGAATCTGGCCATTGTTCCTCCAAATGCGACGTCAAATGCGACGTCAATGCGACGGGTGACGCTGCGGGTCGGCGGAGACCACGGGCGCCGGCGTGGGTTGCTCGTCGCCGGCCCACACCGCACCCGAGGGGAAGGCGTAGTTCTGCAGGGTTTGCGCCCGCATCTGCGCGGAGAAACCGGGATCCAGCGGGGCGCAGTACCGGCCGTCCGCCACCACAACCGGACTCACGAAGTGTTCGTGCAGGTGGTCGACATACTCGATGGCCCGGTCGCCGGCGGTTCCCGAGACCGCGACGAAATCGAACATCGCCAGGTGCTGCACCAGCTCGCACAGCCCCACGCCACCGGCATGCGGACACACCGGTACGCCGAAGGCGGCGGCCAGCAGCAGAATCGCGACGTTCTCGTTGACGCCACCCACCCGGGCGGCATCGATCTGCACGACGTCGAGGGAGCCGGCCTGCAGCATCTGCTTGAAGACGACGCGATTCTGGACGTGCTCACCGGTCGCGATCCGGATCGGCGACACCTCGCGCCGGATCGTGGCGTGACCCAGGATCTCGTCGGGGCTGGTCGGTTCCTCGACCCACCACGGATCCCAGGGTGCCAGCGCGGTGATCCAGCTGATCGCTTCACCGACGTCCCACCGCTGGTTGGCGTCGATCGCGATGCGGATGTCCGGGCCGACCGCTTCCCTGGCCAGACGCATCCTGTGGATGTCGGCGGTGAGGTCGCCGCCCACCTTGAGCTTGATCTGACCGAAGCCCTGGGCCACGGCCTCCTCGGCCAGCCGGACCATCTTCTCGTCGGTGTAGCCGAGCCATCCCGGTGTGGTCGTGTAGGCGGGATAGCCGTGTCGCACCAGTTCCTCGCGCCGCGCCGCTCGTCCCGGCTCAGCCCGGCGGAGGATGTCGAGGGCCTGTTCGCGGGTCAGGGCATCGGTCAGGTACCGGAAGTCCACGAGGTCGACGATCTCCTCCGCTGTCATGCGCGACAGCAGGTCCCAGAGCGGCAGCCCGGCGCGTTTGGCCCGCAGATCCCACAACGCGTTGACCACCGCGCCGATGGCCATGTGCATGACGCCCTTCTCCGGGCCGAGCCAGCGCAGCTGGCTGTCGTCCACGAAGGACCGTGCGGTCGCGCCCATGTCGGCGAGAGTCGTGTCGACGTCGAGACCCAGGACGTGACCCGCCAGTGCACTGATCGCCGCGACCTGCACGTCGTTGCCGCGGCCGATGGTGAACGCGAACCCGTGGCCCTCCAGACCGTCTCCGTCATCGGTGCCGATGACCAGGTACGCCGCCGAGTAGTCCGGGTCCGGATTCATCGCATCCGAACCGTCCAGAGTGTGCGAGGTCGGGAAGCGGACGTCGTGGGTGCGGAAGGAAACGAAGCGACTCACTGTGCGGCTCCCAGCGTCCGTCGTTGGTGTGCGAGTCCGTGGACCGGTCGCAGGGCTGCTCTGCGGACTTGAGCAGAACGATCCTCAGACGTCATATGTCTGTCAAGACTCGCCGATGAGATTATTGGATTGAGAGACTCCGATGGGCCGAGCGTGTCAAGCCTCTAAACGAAAAAGTTGTTACAGGTTGATTAAGATGCGTTGACAGCTTTCCTCGACCTCTGCCAGGGTGAGCCACAGACGTCCGATGTCTGAGTGACGTCGGCGCGGCGGCCATCTCGTGGACTGAAGCCGTGCCGGCTCCCGGCGAGGTCGCCACGAGTGCACGTGCCGCACCGTCCTGCCCCCACTCACTTCGCTTCCTGCCCACCCGACCACGATCGGACCGGGCGACCGACCCCTCCGGAAGGAGCGGCATGCGAATATCTCGTCTCACCTCACTCGTCGCGATCGCGCTGGCCACGACCCTCGCCGCCGGCTGTAGCGGTGGTGATTCCGAGTCGTCGGGATCCGACGGCAAGAACGTCACCCTGACCTGGTTCATGTGGTCCGGCTCCGACGTCGAGAAGAACGCCTGGCTGCACGTCGCCGACATGGTGACGCAGAAGTACCCGGACATCAAGATCAAGTTTGAGACGTCGCCGTTCAACGACTTCTGGACCAAGCTCACCACCCAGGCCGCCAGTGGCAACACACCGTGCGTGATCGGCCTGCAGGGTCAGCGCGCTCCGCAGTTCGGCAACCTTCTGGTGCCCCTCGACGACTACATGAGCAAGGCCGGCATCAAGGGGTCCGACTACGTACCGAGCATCACCAAGGGCCTGCAGTTCGACGGCAAACAGGTTGCCCTGCCGTACGACGTCGGCCCGTTCGTCGTGTTCTACAACAAGGACGCCTTCAAGGCGGCAAAGCTCAAGGAGCCGGCGATCGGCTGGACCACCGACGACTTCATGAACGCGGCGAGGACGCTCACCAAGGCGCCGAAGTACGGGTTCTGGGCCCAGAGCGACATCGGCGCCTTGCTGCCCTGGGTGCTGAGCGCATCCGGGAAGTCCGCCCTCAACGCGGACGGGAAGCTCGACGTCGACAACGCCGAGTGGCGTGCGGCCGCGCAGTGGTACACCGATCTGGTCAGCAAGGAGAAGGTGGCCGCGCCGATCCCGAGCGCCAACTCCTCGTCCGCGGCCGCCAACCAGTTCCTGTCCGGCAACGCCTACATGGCGCTCGACGGACCGTGGAGCCTGATCAACGCCCGCGAACAGGCGAAGTTCGAGGTCGGGATCGCCCCGATGCCGGCCGGCCCGAGCGGTTCCAAGACGTGGTCCGACGGGTCCGGGTTCGGCGTCACGAAGGACTGCGAGCACAAGGACCAGGCGTTCAAAGCGGTCAGCGTGATGGTCGGCACGGACGCCGAGAACTACCTGGGCGACCTCGGTCGCGCCTATCCCGCCCTCATCTCCACCCAGAACTCCTGGTACGAGGGCAACAAGACGCAGGACGTCAAGCCGGTCATGGACTTCTCGCTGACCAACTCCATCCCGTACACCACGATTCCCACGTGGCAGCAGGTCGTGACGACGTACTCCAAGCAGGCGGTCGCCACGTACAACGGCCAGGGAACGGTCCAGGAGCTGCTCGGTCAGAC
>NZ_JBFAZH010000826.1:0-3496 GCF_040681735.1 Actinoplanes sp. NPDC051633
CGGTGGGTGAGCGACTTCTTTTTATTTGTTTATTAATATAACACTATCAAAAGGCTTGGTCTAATCAGATCAAGCCTTTTTTAGTACCAAAACTACCTGCCGGTAGGTCTCGGCGGCCTGATCGAGCCGGCCCTGCCGACGGTGCAGCCGGCCCAGGTTGGACAGCGCCCGGGCCTGCGCCGCCCGGTCGCCGAGCGCGCGCGCCGCCGACACCGCCGAAGCCGTGACGGTGACCGCCTCGGCCACCGGACCGCCGGCGTCGAGATAGCGGAACAGCGTCTCGGCCAGGTCGACGGTGTGCCGGTGCCACCCGTGCGAGGTGCCGTAGGTGCAGGTGGCGGCGAGGTTGGGCCGCTCCGACTCGATCCAGGCCCGGGCGGTGTCCTGGTCGCCGGTGACCCAGACGCCGTCGGACCCCTCGGGATAGAGGACGTCCATCGCCGCCCTCGAACCGGTCAGGTAGTGGTCGAAGAGGCGGGTCAGCGCGTCGTTGCGGTCCGCGGCGGAGTCGTGCTCGGCGGAGAGCTCGGCGGCGTACGCCCGCAGCAGGTCGTGCATGCCGTAGCGCCCACCGGCCGCCTGCACCAGGCTGGCCCGGACCAGCGCGCCGAGCAGCCGCCGAGCCTCGCCGCGGCGCGTGCCGGTCAGCGCGGCCACGGCGTCGACGTGCACGTTCTCGCCGGGCTGCAGGCCGAGCAGCCGGAACGCGCGGGCCGCGTCGGCCGGCAGATTCTGGTACGACCAGGAGAACACCGCGCGCGGATCGGCCCGCGGGTCGCCGCCCGCGTCCAGCATGTCGAGCCGCTCCCGGTGATCGCCCAGCTCGGCGACCAGCTCCGCCAGCGACTCGTCGGTGCGCGCCGCGGCCAGCTCGGCGGCGATCCGCAGGGCCAGCGGCAGCCGGGCGCAGGCCGAGGCCAGCTCCGCTGCGGCGGACGGCTCACGGTCCACCCGGGCGCCGATCAGCCGGCGCAGCAGCCCGACCGCGTCCGGCAGGGGGAGCAGGTCGAGGTTGACCCGCTCGGCGCCGTGCACCGCCACCATGCCGGGCAGCGAGTCGCGGCTCGTGACCAGCACCAGGCACGACCCGGTGCCGGGCAGCAGCGGCCGGACCTGCTCCACCGAGGACGCGTTGTCCAGCAGCACGAGCATCCGCCGGGCGGCCAGCTCGGAGCGGTACCGGGCGGCCCGTTCGTCGACCCCCGGCGGGATTTCCGGGCCGCGGACGCCGAGCGCGGTGAGGAAGCCGGCCAGCGCGTCGGCGACCGCCACCGGCTGCTCGGCGTCGTAGCCGCGCAGGTTCACGTACAGCTGGCCGTCGGGGAAGGAGTCGCGGACGCGATGGGCCCAGCGCACCGCCAGGGCCGATTTGCCGACCCCGGCCGTACCCGAGACCAGCGCGATCGGCAGCGGCGGGTCCTCGCCGCTGGGCGGCGCCAGCAGGCCGTCGAGCAGGGCCAGTTCCGGGGTACGCCCGGTGAAGGCGCGCACGTCAGCGGGCAGTTGCGACGGCATCGAGCCGGTCGCGGCGGCCTGCGCCTCGGCGACCGGGGAAGCGACGGAGCCGGTGGCGGGGGAGGCGACCGGCGCGTCGAGGCCCGGGTCGGCGGCCAGGATCCGCTCGTGCATCCGTCGCAGCGACGCGCCGGGGTCGCTGCCCAGCTCGTCGGCGAGGCTGCGGCGGATCCGCCGGTACTGCTCGTCGGCATCAGCCTGGCGGCCGCAGCGGTAGAGCGCGAGCATCGACTGCTCCGCCAGCCGCTCGTCCAGCGGATGCTCGGCGACCGCGGCGGCCAGCGCCGGCAGCAGCTCGCCGTGCCGGCCCAGCCGGAGCAGCACGTCGTTGCGGTCCAGCTCGGCGGCGATCCGCTCGCTGAGCAGCGTCTGGCGCATCGAGGCCAGCCACGGGGTGTCCAGGCCGGCGAACGGCTCACCGCGCCACAGCTCGAGGGCCTCGGTGATCAGCTCGTCGGCCGCCCGGTCGGACTCCGCCGTCCGCGCCAGCGTGACCAGCCGGCGGAAGCGGTGCAGATCGACCGCCTGCGGGTCGGCGGTCAGCAGGTAGCCGCTCGGCTGGCGTTTGATCTCGACGCCGTCGGCATCGGCGACGGCGCGCCGCAGCCGGGAGAGGTAGCTGTAGAGCGCACTGGACGCCCGCTGCGGCGGGTCCTCACCCCAGACCCGGTCGATGAGCTGGTCGACCGTGACCGGGCGGCCCGCCTCGACGAGCAGCACACCCAGCACCGACCGCTGCCGGGAATGCCCCAGGTCGACGGACCGGCCGTCGATCCGGGCCTCCACTGAGCCGAGAACCCCGAACTCCGCCGCCAACCGACCTCAGCACCCCTCTCGCAAAGAACGTGTTCACCAGGGGATTCAAGATATCCACAAGGTCCGCTACGAGTCTCCCACGCTTCGCACAAGGTCCGCTGTCAATCATCTATCTCGTTGCATGAACCAGATCGCCGGCCCCGAGTACGCGGAGCGTACGGGGGATTCGGGTCCGGAGCGATCTTGGTCACGCACACGGGGCGTGCACCGCCAGTCACGGGGGCCGGCGGCGCACGGGGGCGGCCAGGGTGCGCACCGCCGGTCACGGGGGCCGGCGGTGCACCCTGGCCCGTCCTACGTTCCGGTCCTACTTCCAGTCCTGCTTCCCTGGCTCGATCCCGGCGATGTTCGCCGCCTCGTCCGGGTCCGGCGTGGTCGTCGACAGGAACGCCTGCAGGACTTCCACGGCAACGTCCGGCGCGAGCCGCTTGAGGCTCATCGCGAGGACGTTCGCGTCGTTCCAGAGCCGGGCGCCCCTGGCGATCCACGGGTCCCAGGCGAGCGCGGCGCGCACCCCGGGCACCTTGTTGGCCGCGATCGCCGTGCCGGTGCCGGTCCAGCACATCACCACGCCGAAGTCCGCACGACCCTCGACGACGGCCCGGCCCACGAACCGGCCGAGATCGGGCCAGCTCTGCTCGCTGCCGGCCTCACTACTGGGCTCACTGCCGGGCCGGACGATCTCGTGACCGGCGTCGGCGAGGGCCTGCAGCACGGCCCCGGTGGTCTCGTTCTCGTCGTCGCTGGCAAACGCGATCCGCATCATTGGATGGTAAAGGCGTCCTTGAAGACCACCGCGTCGCGGACGTTCTTCTGCACCGCGACCGCGGCGAACAGCGTCATCGCGAAGGCCAGGCCGTAGAAGCCCTTTTCGCTCAGCGCCATCGCGCTGTTCCACAGGCCGACCGTCAGCATCACCATCGCCAGGCCGACCACCGCCCACGCCAGGCCCAGATACAGCGCGGTGACGGGCAGCCCTTCGGCGCGGTCGCGGACCGACTTCTGCAGGGAGATCGCAGCGAACACGCCCAGCACCAGCACCGCGGCGTAGAAGCCCTTCTCACTCCTGGTCATCGTGGCGTTCCACAGGCCGACCACGAAGGACACGAGGCCCAGCAGCAGCGCCGCCCAGGAGGCGCCGACGAAGGCGGCAGTGGGTTTGATC
>NZ_JBFAZH010000827.1:0-3494 GCF_040681735.1 Actinoplanes sp. NPDC051633
GACGCCCTTGCCGCCCGACTCAACAACCGACCCCGAAAATGCCTCGGCTACCGCACCCCCGCCGAGTGTGTTGCCTTGACCGCCTGAATCTAAGGTACGTCGTACCCGAATTCGGTTTCGTCGCCGAGCGCAAGACCCGCCCGGCCGGTCCGGTTGCGCCGACCCGCAGCTGGAACGGCGCCACCCACATCCTCCGCCTCGCCGACGACCCGATCGAAACGACATGGACGGCGGACGGCGGCGGCCGCGTCACCGCACGCTCCGGCGCACGCGGCAAGCTGATCGCGGTGTCGTCCGGCCGCAACCGGCGCGGATTCCACATCTGTGACTGGTGTGGCGCCGGGTGGTCCGCGGACGGCACGCGGGGGCCGGCGACGCACGAGCACCTGCTGAAAGGCGGCGAGTGCCGCGGCACCAAACGGGTGCGGGTTCTCGCGCACCCGTACGAGACGGACATGCTCGAACTGACCTTCGACCACATGTTCGGCGCGGCACAGATGCCGATCGGCGCGTGGCGCTCCGCGGCCTACGCGCTGTTGGAAGGCGCCTCAGACATCCTGGAGATCGCCCGCGACGACGTCGACGGAACGCTGTACCGCCGCGGCGGCCTGCCCGGCATCGTGCTGTTCGACGTCGTCCCCGGCGGCGCCGGGCACGCCATGCAGATCGCCGACCGTCTCGACGAAGTCGTCACGGCCGCGCTGAAGCGGGCCGGGGCCTGCGATTGCGGCCCCGAGACGGCCTGCTACGGCTGCCTGCGGAACTTCCGCAACCAGCGTTTCCACGCCGACCTGAGCCGGCGCGGCGCCCTCGACGTTCTGGAACCCGCCGCGTCGCTCACCAGATCGCCCGGCTGACTTCCTCACCTCGGACCCGGCCCGTCCGACTGTTGTCTGCGTGCCGATGCCGCAGGAAGAGTCTCTGGACCGCTGGGAACTCGAGTGGGCGCCGCGCCTTCGGGGCGTGTCGCTCGCCGCCGAGGCCGACGCCGATCGCGAGGACGCCTATCGAGCGGCCAGGGCCCTGGGCGCGTACTACCGTCAGGCGTTCGAGTGGGAACCTGACGGCCTCGCCAAGCGCTGGCCGGCCTGCATCGTCACGGCGGTCACCGCGGTGGCGATCAACGGCTACCGCGGCAGCTTCTGGCCCGCCTTCAACGACGCCTTCGACGTCGCCGACGACCAGCACACGCACTCGTTCTGGGGCGACGCATTTCGGATCGCGCTGCGCCGCCTAGGGCTGGAGACGTTCAGCGGCGTTGTCGCTCACCGCCACGTCGGCCCGATCTTGATGCACGCCGGTGTACCGCTCTTCTGCTTCGACGATCTACTGCAGCTCCTGGCCGAACGGGTGCGTCTCGACCCGGACCTGGACGCCGACACGTTCCTGAGTTGGGCAGCCGACCAGCCGCAGCGCATCCACCGGCTGGACGTCCCGGCGCGCCGGTTCCTCACGTACGGCACGGACTTCGCGCTCGACTTCGTCGACCGCTGCCTGGAGATGGTGGGGGTTCTCAGCGAGCCGGACGGCGACATCAGCCGGGTCGCGCTGCCGTCCCGATTCATCGAACGGGCGGTCGAGCTGGCCGCCGGCGGCGAATTGGCCGAGCAACCGCGCCGCACCCACTCCCGTAGCGCCCGGCCGCAGCGACCGCGCGTGTCTCTCGATCCGTGGGGTGGCGGTGTCGCGCTCGGCCTGCCGTCGGTCGGTGACGCCCCGGGCGGCGCGGCGACCTGGGAGGTGATCCAGGACGGCATCGCCACCACGGTCACCAGCAAGGCGCCCTGGGTCGGCGTCGCCGAGGCCGCACCCGGCGTGAAAATCCGCATCCAGAAGCCGGTCCGCTCGCTGGTCGCCAGCCTGGTCGGCGCACCGCGCGAGTACGAAATTCAGCTCGTCAACGCCGATACCCCCTGGCTGATCTTCGACGATGCCGGACGGTTGATCCCTTCCCACGCCGCCCTGCCGCGCGACGCCGCCTGGATCCTCTATCCCGGCACCCACACCATCGAGTCGGACGGAACGCTGCGCGTGATCGAGGAGGGACAGGTTCCCGGCGGCTGGGCCGGGTGGATCCTCGAGCGGACGGCCCTGGACGGATCGTCCTGGATCCAGCTCGCCGCCATTCCCGGCAGCCGGCGCACCATCCGCGGCTTCTCCCAGCCCCGCATCGAGGTTGGGCAGCCGGTCAACGGTATCGATTCGCTGTACGGATCCCGCGTGTTAACCACGCTGCCGCAGGTGACCCTGCCGAGCCGCGACGATGCCGAGACCGACTGGCGGATCACCGTCCGCGCCGCGGCGACCGGCGAAATCATCGCCGAGCGCACCGTCAGCGTCTCGACCGAGACGACCATCACCGACCTGCTCGATGATCTTCCCCGGCCGGTGCTCGGCGCGTTCTCGATCGGCGTCGGCGGCCCGCTCGGTTTCGGCGTGGACCGCACCCTGTTCATCGCCGAAGGACTGCGCGCTGAGTTCATGCCCCCGGTACGTGCGCTGACCTGGGACGGTCTGACCGCCGCGACGGCATCGGTGGTCGGCCCGGTCGGCGCCGTCGGTGAGCCGGCCCGGCTGACGTTCTCGGCCACCGAGACCGCGACGCTCATCGAGTACCGCACGGACACGGAGAGCGAGCCGCTGCGGGTGCGGCCGCCACACCTGCGGGTGTCCTACGAGACCGCCGGCCGGCTGCCTAGCTGGCAGCCGCGTCCGGTGTCGTTGATCGCCGAGGACCGGCGCGAGGAGAACGGCGTCCTGGCCGTGCACCTGCCCGACAACGGCGGTCCGGCGATGGCCCGTCTGGTCGAAGGCGGCGAGGTGATTCAGGAGCTGACGCTGCAGCGGCGCGGCAAGGACGAGGTCTGCTATCTGCCCTTGCAGCAGATGGTAGACACGATCGTCCTCCACCCGTACGCCGAGATCGTCGTCCTGTGCGGCAATCTCGCCATGCCGGTCGCGAAGATCCGCCCGCGAACCCTCGCCATCGGCATCGGTTTCGAGGACCACCAGCTGGTCCTGCAGGACCCGGCGCCGGTGCCGCAGCTGACGGCGACGGTCTACCTGAGCCGGGCCCCGTGGCGGTCCCCGGTCACCCTCAGGGTCGACGACGGCCGGGCGGATCTTCCCGCCGCGTTCCGGGGCGCGGGTCCGCTGCTGGTCACGCTGTCCGTGCCGGCCAGCGAATGGGTGACGGTCGAGGAGCCGCGGTGGCCGGAGCGCTACCTGCTGGCCGGTGGCGAGGGCCATCTGACCGATGGGCCGGCCGATGAGGTGGCACTGTCTCGCTACCTGGCCGGCGAGGGTCCGGCGCCGGCCACGGTCAGCGACGCCGCCTGGCTGTGGACCGTGATCGACCTGGCCGACGAGCTGGTCGCCAAGGACCGTGTCGATGCCCTGCGTCGCGACTGCGGTCGTCTGCTGACCGCCGACGCCGCCCACGCCCTGACGGTGCTGGCGACTCTCGGCCTTGACCGTGACCGTGTGACCACGGC